>JANNTO010000105.1:0-16452 GCA_031403675.1 Gammaproteobacteria bacterium
GCGATGACATCGCGCTTCAGCAGCACCGGCGTGCCGTCACGCTGCTTGTAGAGCCGCGTGCCCAGCGGCGCGCGGCCGGTGCGTTCGGCTTCGAGCGGGCTGTTGACCGCATCCACCAGCCGGAATTCAAGGGTCGCGACCTTGCCGAGCAAGCGCACGACTTCGGATGCGTCCTGTACGCCCGGCACCTGCACCGCAATGCGGTTCTGCCCCTGGCGCTGCACCACCGTTTCCGCAACGCCGAGCGCATTGACCCGGTTCTCAAGTGCCGTGATGTTCTGCTGGATCGCGAAATCCTGGCGCTCCCTGACCTGGAGCTCAGTCAGCGAGGCGATCAGGCTCCCCGGTGCGTCGCCGACGACGATCGTCAGCACCGGGTCGTAGTCGAGCAGCACCTTGCGCGCGGCATCGGCCTGCCCAGGATCGCGCAGCCGCACCTGGGTCGTTGTGCCGATAACCGTGACTTCCTCATACGGGATGCGCGCATCGCGCAGTTCCTTGCGGAAATCGCGCTCCATACGCTGCAGCAACTGCGCGACCGCACCCTCAGTATCTACCTCGTAAACCAGCAGCATGCCGCCACGCAGGTCGAGGCCGAGACTCATGGGCTCGAGACCGAGGCTGTTCAGCCAGTCGGGAGCGCGGGACGCCGAGGTCATCGCAATCGCGTAAACGCCCTCGAAACGACGCTGGATCAGGTCACGTCCGACCAGTTGATCCTGCTCGTTGACGAACCGGATCCACAGCCGTCCGGCATCATCGACATAGGCTTCCTCGTAGGGGACCGACGCTTCCTTGAGCAGCGCGTCGAAACTGGCGACGGCCGTGGCATCGAACGCGGCGCGGTCGCGCCGCGACAACTGCAGCGCCGGCGATTCGCCGTAGAAATTCGGCAGCGCCAGCAGGATGGCGGCCAGCATCATGGCCGACAACAAGGCGCCCTTCCAGAAGGGATAACGTTGCACTGATATGACCGTCGCGGGCGCTCAGGCGCCCTTGAATGTGCCTTTCGGCATCAGCTGCGCGATCTGCAACCGCTGCACCCGGATCGAGACACCGGTGGCGACTTCGAGCGTGATGAAATGCTCGCTGACCTCGCCAATGCGACCGAGGATGCCACCGTTGGTGACGACTTCGTCGCCGGCCGCGAGTTTTCCGACCATTTCCCGGTGCTCCTTGGCGCGCTTGGTCTGCGGCCGGATCAGCAGGAAGTAGAACACCACGAATATCAACACCAGCGGCAGGATGGTGGTCAGGGTGCTGGCGGTGCCGCCGGCGGCGGCCTGCGCCCAGGCGGGCGTGATGAAAAAGTCCATGTCCTTCCTCTGCGAGGGGGCCGGCCCTGCCGACCCGGTTTTTTGGGCGCGTGATTATGCCACAGAGCCGGCAGCCGCCCGGCGCGCAGCATGGAAATCGGCGCGAAACCCGGCAAAGGTGCCGGCCGCTATCGCGGTCCGCATCCGTGCCATCAGATCCAGGTAGTAGTGCAGGTTGTGCAGGGTCGCAAGCCGCGGCCCCAGCATCTCGCCGCAGCGATCCAGGTGCCGCAGGTACGAGCGGCTGTAGTTGCGGCAGGTGTAACAGGCGCAATCAGGATCGACCGGGCGGGTGTCCTCCGCATAGCGTGCATTGCGGATGTTCATGACGCCCCAGGGAACAAAAAGATGGCCATTGCGTGCGTGCCGCGTCGGCATCACGCAGTCGAACAGGTCGATGCCGACCGCTACCGACTCGACCAGGTCCTCGGGCCGTCCGACGCCCATCAGATAACGCGGTTTCACCACGGGCATGGCCGGCATGAGCTGCTCCAGCACGCGCTCGCGTTCGCTGACCGGTTCGCCGACCGACAGGCCGCCAATCGCAAGTCCCTCGAAACCGATGCGTTCGAGGCCCTCGAGCGAGGCGCTCCGCAATGCCTCGTGCATGCCACCCTGGATGATTCCAAACAGTACGCCGCCGCCCTGCCCGGCATCCCAGGCACGGCGGCTGCGCTCCGACCAGCGCAATGACCGCTCCATCGATTCGCGCGCCTGGCTTTCGGAGGCCGGGTACGGGGTGCACTCATCGAACACCATCGCGACGTCGGAATCGAGCGCGCGCTGGATCTGCATCGAACGTTCGGGGTCGAGAAATACTTCGTCGCCGTTGACCGGCGAGCGGAACAGCACACCCTGCTCCGTCAGCTTGCGCAGCGACGTCAGGCTGTAGACCTGGTAGCCGCCCGAGTCCGTCAGGATCGGCCGCGACCAGTGCATCATGCCGTGCAGGCCGCCGTGCGCGTGCACCACCTCGGGCCCGGGGCGCAGCATCAGATGAAAAGTGTTGGCGAGCACGATCTCGGCGCCGCACTCGGTCAATTCCTCGGGCGTGACGCCCTTGACCGTGCCATGGGTGCCGACCGGCATGAATGCGGGCGTCTGCACAGCGCCGCGCGCGAATGCGATGCAGCCGCGACGCGCGGCGCCGTCTTCAGCAATCAAGCTGAACTTCAAGCGCGTACTGCGCGCGGCGCCAGAACCGCCGGATCGGGCGTGACGAACATCGCGTCCCCGTAGCTGAAGAACCGGTATTTCCCGGCGATCGCGTGATGATACGCGGCGAGCACGCGTTCCCGCCCGGCGAACGCCGCAACCAGCACCAGGAGCGTCGACTCGGGCAGGTGGAAATTCGTCAGCAGCGCGTCGACTACGCGAAAACGATGGCCGGGCACGATGAAGATCTCGGTTTCACCCACGGCGGCTTCAAGTCTGCCCGCCCTGGCCACCGTTTCGAGCCCACGCACGACGGTGGTGCCGACCGCGATCACCCGCCCGCCCCGCCCTCGCGCTGCAGCGATGGCAGTCACCGTTGCAGCCGGGACGCGAAACTGCTCGGCGTGCATACGATGCTGGTCAAGATCATCCGCACGCAGCGGCTGGAACGTGCCTGCGCCGACGTGCAATGTCAGGCGCGCGATTGCGACCCCTGACTCCTGGAGCGCGTGCAGGGACTTCTGGTCGAAATGCAATCCCGCCGTGGGCGCCGCGACGGCACCGGGTTGGTCCGCGTATACGGTCTGATAACGCTCGCGATCCGCGGCGTCGGCGGCGCGCTCGACATAGGGCGGCAACGGCACACTGCCATGCGCCTCGAAGTAGGCCAGCGCATCCCGGTCGAGTGCCAGTTCATACAACTCGCCGCGGCGGGCGACGACCACGGCGGTAGCCGCGGCCGGCAGAGCAACAGCGGTGCCCGGACGCAGACCCTTGCTGGCACGCGCCTGCGCCAGGAAGCGTCGCGTGTCGAGAATGCGCTCGAGCAGCAGCTCGCAGGCGCCGCCGCTGGCCTTGCGGCCCAGCAGGCGCGCCGGCAACACGCGCGTGTCATTCAGTACCAGGAGGTCGCCCGGTTGCAGCAACGACGGCAGGTCCCTGAACCGCAGGTCGCGTAGCGCGCCGCTGGCGCCGTCGAGTGTGAGCAGGCGGCTCGCGGTACGCTCGGGCAACGGCTGCTGCGCGATCAGTTCCTGCGGCAGTGAATAGGAAAAATCTGCGCGGCGCATGGGCCGCGCAGACTAGCACAGGGAAACCGCAGTTCAGCTCTCGGTCGCGGGTTCGGGCGGCGCTGGCGGTGCGACCCGGTGCCGCCGCAGGTCGTGTTCCACGCGTTCCGGCACCTTGGCCTTCAGCGTCTGCGCACGGCGGTCGCGCAGGATCTTCAATTCCACCGCCTCACCCGGCTGATACGAACGCAGGATGCGCATCGCGTGCCGGCCATTCTGCGGTTCGCGCCCGCCGATCGCGATGATGACGTCGCCGTCCTGCAGACCCAGTGTCGCGTCCTGCGGCGCACGCGCGACCAGCACGCCCTGGTCGGTACCGAAGTAGCGCCCGAGGCCCGGCGTCACGGTCACGAACTCGGCATCGCCCCATTCCTCCAGCAGCCAGTGCGGATCGCCGCCGGGCGCAATGCCATGCATCGGTGGCATGGCCGGCAACGGCATCGCCAGTGCCGCCATTCCATGCGCCATCCCCCCGGGTCCCGCCAGGAACTCCCGATCGAGCGGTCGCGCTTCCACCGCGAGCTTGACGCTCTTGCCGGCGCGGCGCAGCTCAAGCGCAACCTGCTGGCCGGGTTCGATTGCCTCCATCGCCTTGACGAGGTCCCGGCCGGTGGTGACCGGCTTCGCCTCGATCGCGACGATGACGTCGCCGGCCTTCACGCCGGCTTCCGCTGCCGGACCACCCGGACTCACACCCTCGACCCGCACGCCGCCGCCATTCGGTTCGGTGCCGCCGAGGTTGACGCCGAGCATTGCGCGCCGCGGGCCGGGCAGGAAAAACTCGAACTCGCGATGCCCGCCGGGGCCGACCCTATTGCCGCTCAACTCAGCAACCTCGCGGGCCGCGTCCTCGAGACGCCGCTGCGCGTCCACCAGGCGCTGTTCCAGCGCCTCTTCGTCCATGGTCTGTGCCTGCGCAGGAAATGCGGCTCCGCCAAGAATCGTTGCCGCAAGCGTCGCGACGATCAACTGGTTCATCGTTGTCTCCATCGTTCAGTAGGTGCCGACCGCGTCCGCATAGCGGACCTGGACCAGCGAATTCATCAGATCGACGCGCTCCTGCCACAGGCGCTCGGCGCGTTCCGGCGCGTTTGGTTCGAGCGTCACGCGGCTTAAGCGGTCATCCAGGAATGCGAGACGGTCTTCGAGCTCGGCGACCGTGAATGCGGTGCTGCCGCGCATCGCGTAGCGCTCCGGCAGGGTTGCGAGCAGCCATTCGAGCCGCGCGTTCTCTGCGCGGATGCCGTCACTCACGGCAACCACCGTGCGCGCCGCCGGTGCCGACACCGCCGCGAGTTCGTGCCGGGCCGACTGCAGCCACCAGCCCAGCCCGGCCGCAACCGCGAGCACGGCGGCGGCAAGCGCCGCCGGCCAGCGCATTGACTGGCGGGAAGCCCGCTGGCTGCGCGCCACCAGCACACCCGCCCAACCCGCTGCGGGCGGTTCAAACCCGCCCAGCGCCGCAAGACGCGTGCTCCATTCGTTCAGGCCGGCGTGCATGTCGTTTCCTCCGTCAGGGTCTCGCCGGCGCCCAGCAGGACGCGCAGCCGCGCATGCGCCCGGGACAGCTGTGATTTCGAGAAACTGGGCGTGCGCCCGAGCGCGATGCCGATCTCCGCGTGGGTATAGCCCTCGACGTCATGCAGCCAGACCACCGCGCGGGACTGCGCGGGCAGCGTCATCAGCGCGCGTTCCAGAACGGCGTCCTCGTCGGTCAGCGCACTGCCGACCGGCCCTGGCAAACGGTCTGCCCCGCCCGGATCCTTGTCGAGCCATTCGAGACTGCGGTGCCACGGTGAGCGCAGGTACATCAGCGCCCGGTTGACGGCGATCGAGCGGATCCATGCCGGCAGCGGACAACGGCCTTCGAATGCGCCGATGTGCTCCAGCACGTCGACAAAGGTCTCCTGCAGCAGCTCCTCGGCGATCGCCGGGCGGCGTACCAGTCTACGCAACAGCGTATAGAGCGGCCCCGCAGTCGCGTGATAGACGGCCTCAATCGCCGCCCGGTCGCCGGCTTGCGCGGCGGCCACGACCGGACCAGGGATTTCAATGTCGGCAATACGGGGCATCGGGCGCTTAGATGCCCGGGCAGGTGAAAAGGTCGCAGTTTGAGACGGAAATATGTTGGTGCCGAGGGCGAGAATCGAACTCGCATGACCTTGCGGTCGGCAGATTTTGAGTCTGCTGTGTCTACCAATTCCACCACCCCGGCCGCGCCGGGGGGCGAGTATACGGCGGCTTGGCACGGCCCGCCTCTGCGACGACAATCGGAGCGATGAAGTTCTGCCCAAGCTGCGGCGCCGCCGTCCAGCTCCGCACCCCCGATGGCGATCACCTGCCCCGCTTCGTCTGCACGGCCTGCGGCACGATCCACTACCAGAATCCGAAGCTGGTGGCAGGCTGCGTGCCGGAGCTCGACGGCCGCATCCTGCTGTGCCGGCGCGCCATCGAGCCGCGCCGCGGGTTCTGGACGATTCCGGCCGGTTTCATGGAAAATGGCGAGACCCTGCAGCAGGCCGCGGCGCGCGAATGTCACGAAGAAGCGCTGGCGCGCGTCGAAATCGGCAACCTCTGCGCTATCGTGCACGTGCTGCACGCGCACCAGGTGCACGTGATGTTCCGCGCCACGCTCATCGATCCCGCGTATGGAGTCGGCGTCGAGAGCCTCGAGGTCCAGATCTGCAGCGAACATGAGATCCCCTGGCCCGAGATCGCGTTCCCGAGCGTGGCCTTCACGCTGCGCCGCTATTTCGGGGATCGTGCTGCGGGCCGCAGCGAGCTGCATTTCAAGACGCTCGAGTGACTGCCGCGTGAAGTCGCCTGTGGCACAATGCGCCGCTCAAAAATCGGGCCGGGAGTCACCTCGATGACGTTTGTCGTCACCGAAACCTGCATCAAGTGCAAGTACATGGACTGCGTGGAAGTCTGTCCGGTGGACTGTTTTCACGTGGGCCCGAATTTCCTCGTGATCGATCCGGAGGAATGCATCGACTGCACGCTGTGCGAGCCCGAATGCCCGGTGGAGGCGATTTATTCCGAAGAGGAAGTGCCGGCCGGCCAGGAACAGTTCCTGGCGATCAATGCCGAACTCGCGAAACAGTGGCCGGTGATCACGCAGCGCGGTGAGCCGCCGGCGGATGCCGACGCGTGGAAAGACACTCCGGACAAATTGCCGCTGCTCGAGCGGTGAAGCCTCAGTCAGCGGCGGCGGCAGTCTCGGCCATCGAAAGGTATTCGGCCATGCTCGCCGCCGGCATGTAGCCGGCGAGGTACTCGCCCTTGTCGGTGATGATCCCGGGGGTCCCACGGATCCCCATTTGCTGACCGAGCGCATGCTGCACCGCAACCGACGCCTCGCAGTGCGGTGATTTGACGATCTCGCCACGCTTCGCACGGGTCAACGCGTCGCGCCGGTCGGCGCTGCACCAGACCGCTTCCGCCTTGGCCCAGGATTCGGTATCAGGACCGCTGCGCGGAAACATCAGGTAGCGCACGCGGATGCCCAACCGGTTCAGTTCCCCGATTTCCTGGTGCATGCGCCGGCAATACGTGCAGTCGATGTCGGTGAAGACGGTCAGCGTGTGCCGGACTGCGCCGGTCGGAGAAAATATGATCGCATCGCGGTCATCAATGGTTGCGAGCAAGGCGAGACGGCCTTGCTGGCGACGCTGTTCAGTCAGGTTCTCCTTGGAACCCATGTCGAACACGTCGCCGTCGACGTAGAAGCGGCCATCTGCTGAGACATAGCCGACTTCCGCGCCGGAGAGGACTTCATACAGGCCAGCAATCGGCGATGGCTTGATGTCCTCGGGCGCAACTTCGAGCCGCCGCGCAATCTCCGCGCGGACCTCCGGTTTTTCGGCGGGGGGTGTGGTCGCAGCCGAAGCGGCCAGCGCGAGCATCGCGGCAACCGCTATCAGAGTGCGTGGAATCGAGTGGTTCACGCGGGCCTCGGGACGCTATGGGCCTGACATTGGACCGTGGCACCAGGCCGCGGTTCAGGTCCCCCAGTCTATCAGCCGCGCGGGTGGTGCTGCGCGTGCAGCTCTTTCATGCGTTCGCGCGCCACGTGCGTATAGATCTGCGTGGTGGACAGGTCACTGTGCCCGAGCAGCATTTGCACGACCCGCAGGTCGGCGCCGTGATTCAGCAGGTGGGTCGCAAAGGCATGGCGCAGCGTGTGCGGCGACAGTTCCTTCTCTACTCCACCCTTCTTGGCGTAACGCTTGATGATGTGCCAGAAGGCCTGGCGCGTCATGCGATCCCCGCGCCGGGTCGGAAACAAGTGGTCGGTCTGGCGATCGAGCAGGATCTCGCTGCGCGCACCGCGCACGAAGTCGGTCAGCCAGCGCACGGCTTCCTCGCCGAGCGGAATCATCCGTTCGCGATTGCCCTTGCCGACGACGCGCAGCACGCCCTGGTTCAGGTTGACCTGGCCGTGCCGCAGGCTGACCAGCTCGGACACGCGCAGCCCCGTTGCGTACAACACTTCCAGCATGGTCCGGTCGCGGTGACCGAGCGGATCAGTAGTCTGCGGCGCCGCCAGGAGCGCATCCACCTGCGCCTCGGTCAGCGAGCGCGGCAGTGAACGGCCGATTTTCGGCATCGCGATCTGGGCGGTCGGATCTTCCTTGATCACTCCATCGCGCACCAGATAGCGGAAGAAGCGGCGGAAACTGGACAGCTGGCGAGCCGTTGAACGTGGCCGTGCGCCGGTCTCGACACGCCAGGCAATAAATCCGAGCAGGTCAGTACGATTGGTGTGCGCCAGTGCCGTGCCGCGCTGGCGCAACCAGCGGGCCAACGCCGTCAGGTCGGCGCGATAGGCAGCCAGGGTGTTCGGCGACAGTCCGCGTTCCATCCAGACTGCGTCGAGAAAGCGCACGATCATCGGCTCAACGGCTTCGTTTGCCGCACCTGCGGTCGCAAGTGTTGCCGCGCGCACCGATGTCGAAGATTTCATAGCAGCGCTCATGGGCCTGTCCTGCAACTGCCGCGGACGACGCCGGCACCGCGAAATCACCCGCGGCGGGCTGGTGCGACAGAATGCAGACGCAGTATGGTTCGCCTCGGACGGGGTCGAACGTGACCCGCCTCACAGACCCCCATGACCATTAACATAACCGGAACCAGTTCACAGTACCCACCGGTGCAGGACCGTTCGTCACAATGATCTGGAATCCGCTCCGTGTGCTCTGGGGCCTCTGGGCCTGGCTGCTGCCGATACCGCTGCTGCTGCTCGCGGCGGTGCCGATCCTGGCGTTGCCGACGCTGAAGCAGCGCCGCACGGTCGCTCGGCTGGTCTGCAAGTCCTTCTTCCTCTTGTGCGGGCTGCCGGTCCGCGTCATCGGCATCGAGCGGCTGCCGGAAACTGCCTGCATCATCGTCGCGAATCACGCGAGCTATGTTGATGGACCACTGCTTTTTGCCTGCCTGCCGCCGCGCTTCGGTTTCGTAATCAAGAAAGAGGTGTCGCGCATCCCGTTCGCCGGGCCGCTGCTGCGCAGGCTCGGCCATCATTTCGTCGAGCGCCGCAACCGCCACGAGGGCGCGAGCGACGCACGGCGCATCCTGCGCGCCGTCGAGCAGGGCCAGGCGGTTGCATTCTTTCCCGAGGGTACCTTCGGGGACGAGACCGGCATCGCCCGGTTTCACAGCGGCGCCTTTGCGGCCGCGGCGCGCGCCGGGGTTCCAGTCGCACCGGTCGTGATCCGCGGCACGCGCGGCATTCTTCCCGGCAATAGCCGGTTGCCGCGCTGGGGACGCATTGAAGTCGAGGCACTGCTGCCACTCCATGCGGTGATCGGAGCCGGCGAACAGGCCGCACACCTGCGCGACGAAGCACGGGCCCGAATCGCCGCTGCGCTCCCTGAACCGCTCCTCTAAAAGGGGACGTTACCCTTTTTCGTAATAGGGGACGTTACCCTTTTTCATCCCTGACCTTGCGTGGTCTTCCCCGCTGCCGATGTCGAAGCGGGCGGCGCGCTACTTCTTCCAATGTCTCAATGAACGCGGGCGAACCGCACGGCAAGCCTTGGCCAGCGTGAAGTCGCAACACCGATAAGCTGTCGCTTTCATCCCCCTCGGCAAGCCAGGCCGACCAATCACCGACGCCATCCATCCGGAGTTGCCAAAATGGCTCTGTCGTAAGGACCGAGTCGGATCTCAACCCGCAGTGCGCGGCCGCGCTGGACCAGGGATATGCCTCAGCACGGTCCGTCAGGTTCCCCCGGACGGGATTGAGCTCGACGTAACGAATCGCATTCCAAAGGTAGGTTTCGTCCAGCGCCGAAGAGAAATAGCGTCCTTGCCAGACAAGTCCATTTGATCCCCTGGCTCGATTGAACCGCTGTGCATAACGCATGTGAAGAGGCCGCATCACCCGCTGCATGGAAAATGCATTCGCCGGCACGACGACCATGTGGACATGATTCGGCATGAGGCAGTAGGCGAGGACATCGAGTTTATGTCGCTCCGTGTACTCCCGCAGGTAACACAGATAGTCGAGGCAGTCCCAATCCGAGAAGAACACCTGGGCACGGCGGTTGCCCCGCTGCGTCACATGATGCGGGACACCGGGGCAGACGATGCGGGCCAAGCGTGGCACAGGAGGAAGCTAGCATCTGCGATTTCCGCAGAGTGACATCGAAAATTGCCTGCAAGGAACAGAAAGGCGCAATAAAGGGTAACGTCCCCTTTTACATGTTGCGGCGGTACTGGCCCCCGACCGCATAGAGCGCGCGGGAAATCCGGCCGAGCGACGCGGATTTCACCGTTTCCATCAGTTCGCCGAAGACGTTGCCCGAGGCGGCGGCCGCCGCCTGGAGTTTCCGCAGCGCCGCATCCTGCGCCGGTGCATGCACGTCGTTGAATGCGCGCACCGCCACCACCTGCGCCTGCTTCTCTTCCTCGGTCGAGCGGATCAGCTCGGCATTGCGGTTCTCGTTGGCATTGGTGTGCTCCGGAAGAAACGTATTGACGCCGACGATCGGCAGGCTGCCGTCGTGCTTCTTGTGCTCGTAATAGAGCGATTCTTCCTGGATCTTGCCGCGCTGATACATCGTTTCCATCGCCCCCAGCACGCCGCCGCGCTCCGACAGGCTGTCGAACTCGCGGTAAACCGCCTCCTCGACCACCTCGGTCAGACGCTCAAGCGCAAACGAGCCCTGCCACGGGTTCTGATTCTGGTTGAGGCCCAACTCGCGCGCGATGATCAGCTGGATCGCGACTGCGCGACGCACGCTTTCTTCCGTCGGCGTCGTGATCGCTTCGTCATAGGCGTTGGTGTGCAGACTGTTGCAGCTGTCAAACAGCGCGTACATCGCCTGCAGCGTGGTGCGGATGTCGTTGAACTGGATCTCGCGCGCGTGCAGCGAGCGGCCCGAAGTCTGCACGTGGTACTTCAGCATCTGGCTGCGCGGGCTTGCGCCATAACGTTCGCGCATCGCGCGCGCCCAGATGCGCCGTGCCACGCGCCCGATCACGGCGTATTCTGGATCCATGCCATTCGAGAAGAAGAACGACAGATTGGGCGCAAAATCGTCAACCTTCATGCCGCGCGACAGGTAGTACTCGACGATCGTAAAACCATTCGCGAGGGTGAATGCGAGCTGCGACACCGGGTTCGCGCCAGCTTCCGCGATGTGATAGCCCGAGATCGACACCGAGTAGAAGTTCCGCACCCGGTGGTCGATGAAAAACTGCTGCACGTCGCCCATCATCCGCAGCGCGAATTCGGTCGAGAAGATACAAGTATTCTGCGCCTGGTCCTCTTTCAGGATGTCGGCCTGCACCGTGCCGCGCACGCGCGCGAGCGCTTCGGCGCGGATCTTCGCGTAGCTCTCGCGATCGATAACCAGATCACCGCTGACGCCCAGCAGTCCGAGGCCGCTGCCGTCATGGCCCGGCGGCAATTCGCCACGATAGCGCGGGTGCTCGCGGCCCTTGAACAGCTTCGCGATCTTCGCCTCTGCCTCGTCCCACCGCCCGGCCTCGCGCAGGTGACGCTCGACCTGCTGGTCCACCGCGGTATTCATGAACATCGCGAGGATCATCGGTGCCGGCCCGTTGATCGTCATGGACACCGACGTTGAAGCGGCGCAGAGGTCGAAGCCCGAATAAAGCCGCTTCATGTCGTCGAGCGACGCGATCGAGACCCCGGAATTGCCGATGCGGCCGTAAATGTCCGGGCGCTCATCGGGATCCTCGCCGTAGAGCGTGGTCGAATCGAAGGCCGTCGACAGGCGCGTCGCCAAGTGGCCGCGTGCGAGGTAATGAAACCGTCGATTGGTGCGTTCGGCCATGCCCTCGCCCGCGAACATGCGGGTCGGATCCTCGTCCTCACGGCGGTATGGGTAGATACCGCCCGTGTATGGATACGAACCCGGCAGGTTCTCGGTCAAAAGGAAGGCGAGCTGCGCGCCCCAATCGGTGAATCGCGGTGCCGCGATCTTCGGCAGCCGGAGGTGCGACAGCGACTCGCTGTAGTTCGGGCCGCGCACTTCGCGCTCGCGCACCTGGTAACTGAACTCATCGGTAGTCGTCGCAGCCACGCGCGCCGGCCATTCCTTGAGCAATACGATCCCCTCCGCACCGATCGCATCGAGCGCGGCATGGTACTCACGACGCAGCCGCACGAGCGCGGCGTCGCCCGAATTCAACTGCGGTTCGGCGTAGCGCTCGAGCGGCCCGACCAGCCCGGGGTCACCGATCGCGGCAAGGGCCTGATGCAGCCCATGGGCGCGACTCGCCGCATCCGCGGCAGCGAAGGCCGCACGGTGCTCTGCGCGCCCGGCGCACGCGATCTCGGCCAGGTAGCGCACCCGGTCGCCCGGAATGATGGCCTGGCGCGCAGGCTGGCCGAGCGGCGCGAGGCCCTCCGGTTGCCAGGGCCGCAGCCGTCCCCATTGCTCGTGCAGCCGGCCGCACAGCGCGGCAAACAGCGTGTTGACACCGGCGTCGTTGAACTGGCTCGCGATCGTCGGGTACACCGGCAGTTCTTCGGGCGGCGTTTTGAACAGCTTGCGATTGCGCATCACCTGCTTGCGCACATCGCGCAATGCGTCCTCCGCTCCGCGCTTTTCGAACTTGTTCAACGCGATGAAGTCGGCGAAATCCAGCATGTCGATCTTCTCGAGCTGGCTCGCCGCGCCGTAGTCGCTGGTCATCACGTACATCGACAAATCCACGAGATCGACGATCTCGGTATCGCTCTGCCCGATGCCCGCGGTCTCGACGACGATCAGGTCGAAGCCGGCCGATTTCAGCAGCTGAACGGTGTCGGCAAGCACGGCGCTGGTCGCAAGATGCTGGCGGCGGGTCGCGAGCGAACGCATGAACATGTGCTCGCAGGCGAGTGCGTTCATGCGGATACGATCGCCGAGCAGCGCGCCGCCGGATCGGCGCCGGGTCGGATCCATCGCGACGACGGCGACCTTGCGATCCGGGAAGAAGCGCACGATGCGGTTCAGGATCTCGTCGGTCAGAGACGACTTGCCCGCGCCGCCGGTGCCGGTGATGCCAAGCACGGGCGGGCGATTGAGCGTCTTGGCGGCGTGGCTACGCACCCTGGCGACGATGCCCTCGTCGCCGCCCTGTTCGAGCAGCGTGATGGCGCGTGCCAGGTTCACCGGGTCGTCGGCCGAAACTGCCCCGCCCTCAAACAGCGGCCGCGGCGAACTCCGCACCCGCTTGAACACGTCGTTGATCATGCCGTCAAGGCCGAGCCGCAGGCCGTCGTCCGGCGTATAGATCTTGGCGACGCCGTAGGCCTCGAGTTCCTCGACTTCATGCGGGGCGATCGTGCCGCCGCCGCCGACCACGACCTTGACGTGGCCCGCGCCCTGGGTGCGCAACATGTCCACCATGTAGCGGAAATACTCGTTGTGCCCGCCCTGGTAGCTGCTGACCGCGACGCCGTCGGCGTCTTCCTGGATCGCAGCGCGGACGATGTCGGCGACGCTTCTGTTGTGACCCAGGTGGATCACTTCGGCGCCATGCGACTGGAGAATGCGCCGGATGATGTTGATCGCGGCATCGTGGCCATCGAACAGCGATGCGGCACTTACAAAGCGCAGCGGCCCGCGCGCGGGATCAATAGCCTTGTCGATGCGTTCGGCCGGACTGCTCATCGTGAATCTCCAGCGCGTCGACCTGACAGTGTAGCGGCAGCCTGTGCCGGCACAAATCCGGCCTAAAGCGGCCGATCGTCGCGGCGTTTCGCTGCGCACCGCGCAACCTCCGGCGACCGGCTGACGGTATTTCGAGACCGACGCGACAACGACCATTTTGCAGGGCAAAATGGTCTATCCCAACCCGTTCAGGATAAATCCCATGGCAACTGACCCCGTCGTCATCCTCGGCGCCCGCCGCACACCCATCGGCGCGATGCAAGGCGTGTATGCCGCTGTGGCGGCCCCGGCGCTCGGCGCCGTAGCCATACGCGCTGCCATCGCCAGCGCAGGCGCCGACCCGGGCATCGTCAACGAAGTGGTGATGGGGTGCGTGCTCCCAGCAGGCCAGGGTCAGGCACCGGCGCGCCAGGCGGCGATTGCTGCCGGCGTACCCCAGTCGGTGCCGGCGACCACGGTCAACAAGATGTGCGGTTCGGGCATGCGCGCCGTGATGTACGGGGCCGATCAGATCGTCGCCGGCAGCGCGGATTTCGTGTTGGCCGGCGGACTCGAATCCATGACCAATGCGCCCTACCTGTTGCCAAAGGCGCGCGCCGGTTATCGCATGGGCCACGGCGAGATTCTCGATCACATGTTCTATGACGGGTTGCAGAGCCCGTGGGACGGCAAGCTGATGGGCTGCTTCGCCGATGCCACCGCGGCCAAGTACGGATTCACGCGCGCCGACCAGGATGCCTTCGCAGCTGAATCCGTGCGCCGCGCGCTCGCAGCGGTCGAGTCCGGCGCTTTCGAGGCCGAAATCGCCCCGGTGACAATTACCGACCGCAAGGGCGAGCGCGTCATTGCGCGCGACGAAACGCCCTTCACCGTTTCGATCGACAAGATCCCGAACCTGAAGCCCGCCTTCGGCAAGGACGGCACGGTCACGGCTGCCAGTTCCTCGTCGATCGCCGACGGCGCAGCGGCCTTGCTGCTGGCCCGTGCCAGTGCGGCCGCCGCTGCGAAACTGCAGCCCATCGCCCGGATCGTGGCTCACGCGAGTCATGCACACGCGCCCGAATGGTTCACGACCGCTCCGGGCGGGGCGATCGCGACGGTGCTGAAACGTGCGGGCTGGAACGCCTCCGACGTCGATTTGTATGAAATCAACGAGGCCTTTGCGGTGGTGACAATGGCCGCGATGAAAGACATCGGCATCGGCCATGAGCGCGTCAATGTCCACGGCGGCGCCTGCGCACTCGGACATCCGATCGGCGCGACCGGAGCCCGCATCCTGGCGACACTCATCCATGCATTGCAGCGCCACGGCAAGAAACGCGGCGTGGCTGCCTTGTGCATCGGCGGCGGCGAAGCAACGGCGATCGCCATCGAACTCAGCTGACCGCGGGTACGGCACCGAGATCCACGCCGACTTCGGTTGACAGCGGGATTCCGGCCACCTCAAAGCCGCGCCGGAAGTCGCGCACGTGGCGCGACATCCAGGCCGATGCGCTGGCAGCATCGCGGGCCGCCACCGCCGCAACGATCTGTTGCTGCGCCGATCCAATGCGCGAGCGTGCCTGTGGCACGCGGTCGATGATGATTGCGAGACTCGGATTCAGGAGCCGCAGCAGCGGCTCGTTCAGCAGCATGAAGACCGGATTGTCGCTGGCCTCGCCGAGCGCATCGAAGAACGACGTCACATCGAGCACCGCGAGTTCGCGTTCGCCCTCGCGCGCGGCAAAACGCCGCGCCGCCAACTCGAGGTGACGCAATGCCGATTCCGAGCGCCGTTCGGCGGCCGCTGCGGCGATGCCCGGCTGCACGGCCTGGAGCGCTTCCCATACGTCTACGACTCGAGCCCGGTGCATCTCCAGCGCCTGTGACAGCCCGCCGCCAACGGCTTCACGCGTCGGGCGGGTCACAAACAGGCGCTTGCCACCACGGCGACGCCCCAACAGGCCGTTGCTTTCGAGCTTGCGCAGCGCCTCGCGCACGGTCGAGCGGTTGACCTCGAACTGGCGCGCCAGCTCGGTCTCGGTCGGCAGCGCCTGTCCTTCCACCAGTTCCCGACGCAGGATCCGGGCCCGGATGGCCTCGGAAACCCGCCAATAGGCGGGTGCATAGCCGAGCGGTTCAAACATGGGTCACTTATTTCCGTCCCAAACTTGCCTGTCGGATTGTCGGACAATATGATGTGGGTTGCAAGCGTGCAGCCGCCAGCCGGAGGCGTGATGTTTCCCATCGATTTCGATTTTGGGCTCGGCGAACGAGCCGACGAACTGCGCCAGGCGGTGCGCGAATTTGCGCTGCGCAGGATCGCGCCGCAGGCCGACGAGATTGATCGCAGCAATCGCTTCCCGCGCGAGTTGTGGCCCGAGATGGGCGCGATGGGCCTGCTCGGCATGACCGTGCCGGAGGAGTACGGCGGGCTCGGCTTCGGCTACCTCGAGCACGTCGTCGCCATGGAGGAAATCAGCCGTGCATCCGGTTCAATCGGCCTCTCCTACGGCGCGCATTCGAACCTGTGCGTCAATCAGTTGCGCCGCTTCGGCAACGAAACGCAAAGGAAACGCTACCTCCCGCGGCTGGTCAGCGGCGCAGACGTTGGCGCGCTCGCGATGAGCGAACCCGGTTCCGGCTCGGACGTGCTCTCAATGCGCACGCGCGCCGACCGCACCGACGGCGGCTACCGCCTGACCGGCAGCAAGATGTGGATCACCAACGGGCCGGAGGCGGACACCGCCGTGATCTACGCGACGATCGCACCCGGCAGCGGTGCGGCAGGAATCACCG
>JANNTO010000106.1:0-3360 GCA_031403675.1 Gammaproteobacteria bacterium
TTTCAGGACCCGGTGCAATTCCCCGAACAACGGGCGCTTGTCGCCCAGGTGATGAACGCCGGCAATGCTGATCGCGACATCGGCGAATTCGTCAGCAAAGGGCAGTGGTAGCAAGCTCTGATCCAGCGCCGTACCGCCCCCCTGAAAATTTGCGCAGGGTTCGTGACCGAACCACAAACAACCGACCGGCAGGTACCCGCGCAGGTAGCCGCCGCCGGCCGGCACGTCAACCACGGCATCACCCGGCTGCGGGGCGGACCATTGCAACGGCAGCAGAAATTCATCCCGACGTGCCGCAGGCCAGCGCTGCATGGCCTCGTCATAGGCACGTCCACGTTCGCGGAAGATTTCTTCGTAGTTCATCCGGGGCGACCGGCACGCGCGCCGACCAGGATCGCGACAACCGCCGACAACACCCGTGCATCGATGTTCGACTCGGTCACGCCATCGATGGTGGATGCGGCGCAGTCGTCGATCAGCGTCCGCAGCGGATCGGTTACCGGAGTCCCCTCCGCGATCAACGCAAGATCGCAACGGTCGAGGGGAAAACCGTGCTGCTCGATGTCGCCCGGCGATGCCCCGATCACGAGCGCCTCACAGCCGCCATCCAGCAGCAGCGACATGACCCGGTCAGGAAGGCTGCGGGCGCCTTCGCAACGCCGGTGCTCGCCCACCAGGGTCACAGTGGCGTCGGTGCGTCCGACCCGCACTCCGTCCGCCTGGAAAATGCGCGCAACGCGCTCGACAACCGGCCATCGTGCACCGATCAGCACGACGCTCGGAATCCGGCCATCAGTGCCTGGCGGGAACGCCTCACGCAGAATGATCTCGGCTCGGCCATCCGAGGAAAAGCCGGGTGTCTGATTGATTTCGAGCACCGCGCAGTCCACTTCGCGCCACGACTTCGTGATGTCCGGGGTCATGAAGTCGATTCCGAGCGCATCCATGCGAAAGCTGCGTGCAATCGTTTCGGCGAGCTCTCGATTGTCCGGATGAATGTCGGCCGAGCAATCCGCAATGGTTCCACCCGTGGCGGTATTGGCGATGTCGCGCAATCGAACGACCCGGCCCGCCTCGGGCCGATCCTCAGGCCTCATTTGCTGCTTCGCGAGTACCGCTAGCAGGTCCGCATCGATTGCCAACCGCTTGACGAAGCCTGCGGCGACTTCGGCGTCGCTGCGGCTTTCGTTCTCGCGCTCGATGAGCTCGGTGACCGTGTGCTGGCCGTCGCCCACCAGGCGTGGGGGAGAGCGTCGCACGGCCCAGGCGAACCGGCCCCCGAACACGGCGATCCGATGGTCGTCACCCGGCACTTGCCGCTCGACAATGACGTTGCGGTCCGTGAGCTCGCTGGCCCTGGCGAAGGCCTTTGCCAGCTCGTCGAGCGTGGTGATGTTGGTGCTGACGCCGGTGCCTTTCGCTTTGTCGGTCGGCTTGACGACCAACGGGAAGCCCAGCTGGGCCGCGATTTGCGCAGCCGCTTTCACATCGTGCGCGATTCCGTGTTTCACGCCCGGCAATCCGAGTCGCGTCACCAGCTGATTCGACAGAAACTTGTCCCGGACGAGCCGTGAGCCCGTGTGCGAATCCCGTTGGCTGGCCGCTTCGAAGAAATGCAATCCCGCCTTGCCTTGACCGTAGAGCCAGGTACGGGAACCAGGAGAGACGAAGTAGCACGGGATGTTGCGAATGCGCGCCGCGCGTATCAGCGCACGCGCGATGAAATCCGGCTGACGAATCTGCATCACGACGCCCACATGCTGGATCAGCGCTGCGAATGCCCGCTTGCTGTCCGGGTCTCCGCCCGGACGGGCAAAGACGGCACCCGCAATCTCCAGACCAGCGCGCAAGGCGAGCAGGGTCGCCTGCGCGTCGACAAACCCGAGCAGAATCCGACCGCGGCCCGCATCAGTGCGTCGCACTTTTGCCGGCAGCCCGCACGGTCCCTGCAGGTCCTGCAGGGCGCTCGCCAGCGCCATGGCGAGCTGCTCGAATGCGACGTCCTCCGGCGGCAGCACGATTCGCTGCCTGAACTCACCCGGCAGAAGCTCGGTGAGTTGGCTCGCCGCTCTGGAAGCTTCAAGCGGCGACTCGAACGGGCTGGAGAACTCCGCGACCACTGCGGCAAACGGCGCAAGCGTGCTCGGCCCCTCGAGAACCCTGAAATCAACCTGCATCCTCTCCGACATACTGGCCTCGATCTTCAACCCGCCTAGGGAATGACGCCCGTGCGAGTGACTGACTGACTCAGGCCGCCGGCTGGCGGCGCATCAGCAGCAGGAACAACGGTACGCCAATCAACGCGGTCAGCGCGCCGACTGGCAGTTGGCGTGGTGCCACGATCGTACGCGCAAGCAGATCCGCGACCACCAACAACGCACCGCCCGCGAGCGCCGCCGCGGGAATCACCGCCCGATGCGCGGAGCCGATCACGAGCCGCACCAGATGCGGCGTGACGAGGCCGACGAAGCCGATGCTGCCCGCGGTCGTGACTGCGGCCGCGGTCAGGACCGACGCGACGATGTAGATCGCAATGCGCAGGCCGCGCACCGGCACGCCGAGCAGGCGCGCCTGCAACTCGCCGCGCGCGAGTGCATCGAGTGGGCGTGCCGCCAGCAGGCAGACGGGGATGGCAACAAGCGCCAGTGCGAGCAGCGACCAGGGTGTGCGGACATAGGCGAAATCGCCCAGCAGCCAGAACAGCATGCCGCGCAGGCGCAGGTCGTCCGACAGCGACAGCAGCAGGCTCACGATTGCGCCGCAACCGGCGGCGACGACCACGCCAGTCAGCAACAGGCGCGTCGTGGTCCAGCCGCCGGGGCCGTGGGCGACCGCGAACACCAGCAGCATTGCGGCAAAAGCCCCGGTTGCTGCGCCGGCATCGACGGCGACTCCCGTGAGGCCCGCAAGCATCACGCCGAGTGCACCGACCGCGGCGCCGCCGGAGATGCCAAGCACGTAGGGATCGGCCAGCGGATTGCGCAACAGCGCCTGCATCAGCACGCCTGCGAGCGCCAGCACCACGCCCGCGCCGAACGCCGCCAGCGCCCGCGGCAGGCGCAGTTCCCAAACGATGGTCCGCATCAACGGATCGCCAGCCGCCAGCCGCTTCCACGGCGCGTCGATGCCCGAGCTGCCGAGCGCGAGCGACGCCGCAATTGCGACAACCGACGCGATCGCCAGCAGCAGAATCAAAAGTGGAGCCGACATCCGCTTCATATCGCGCCATTATTGACGAAGTACGCACTGCGCTGGCGACTGGCGGTCCGGCGGGTGTTTTCGGGATCGTGCGCGCCTGGGATGGCGCGCCCGAAGCCTCCAGGGACGGATTCACGGCGGTCCCGAAAACACCCGCCGGAC
>JANNTO010000107.1:0-1649 GCA_031403675.1 Gammaproteobacteria bacterium
TCGGTTTCGTCGAGGGCAAGACGCGCTTCGATCTGCCCGGCCAGAGCCTGCAGCTGCATCGTCTCGGTCAAGCGTCCTTTCGCGTGCTGCAGGGCTTCACCCAGCGCCGACTCGCCGTCTGCGAACCGACCCTGTTGTAACAGCAGTGAGCCGCGCACCAGCCAGACTTCAGCGGCGGTCGGGTCATTCTTGGTGAGCAGTGCGAGATCTGCGAGCGCGCCGCTGACATCGCCGTTCGCCGCCTTGCCTTCGGCGACGCCAAGTCGGGTCTCGATTGCCTCGGGCGCCTGATGCAAGGCCGCCTCGAACGCCTTCATCGCCTCAGCCGGCTGACGCATCGCCAACAGCGCCCTGCCGCGAATCAGCGACCTTTGCGGTTCGGCCAAAGTGATCTCTCCAGCATCGAGCTGTGTGAGCAGTACCTGCGAGCGGCCAAGCATCAATTGAATGCGCGCTTTCAGCAGAGCTGCATCGGCCGAAGCCGCGCCGGCCTCCAGCGCGCGGTCGAGATCGGCCTCGGCCGCGCTGATCTCGCCACTGCCGAATTCGGCTTCCGCGAGCAGCAGGCGAGCCTGCACATGCCCGGGCTCGTCCTCGAGCGCCTTGCGCAACTCGAATACGGCCTTGCGATATTCGCCGCCTGCGATAAACGCCGAAGCGCGCTCGATCCGGGTCTCCGGGCTAGTCAGCAGGTCGCACCCCGCAAGGCCGGGCGCGATCATTGCAAGCACAACTACCAGGCGAAGCATGTGTTTCATTCGAGTCGGTCCCCCGTGCGGCTGGCAGCAACCAGCAGGTCAGGCAATGCGACGGCGGCAAAATCTTGCAGTGCGAGCCGCGCATGCTCGCAATCCGGCCGGCACTCGGAACGCAGCGCGACGATCGCGGAGACTGGGTCTGACCAGAGCGAGGCCACGCCATACCAGATTTGCGCAGGCAGATCACTGGTGAAGTCCCGCGATCCGATCCGGTAGGTCCACCAGATCAGCGCACGCGCGCCGGCAGCGCTGCGCCATTCCGCTTCCATGGCCCGCACGGCCGCATCTCTGCCTGTCGACCACGAACCGGTTCTGGCCAGTCGACCCTCGCTGCGGCCCTCGATTCGACTCTTGTGGCCGATCAGTTCGCGTCCCTGGACCTGGCGCAAATAGGTAGCGGTGTAAGCCGTCACGCGCTCGTTGCCGCGTGAAAACTCAACCAGCGATTCGGCATCCGCCCCCGGAAACTCCGGCACCCAGTCCCCGATCGCGGGGGCCGCTTGCCATTCGGAGGCGCCCTTCAAGTCAATTCGCGCCACGCCGACAGTGCCTGCCGACGTCGCGGCATCATCGCCGGCCAGCCGAAAGTTGCCTGCCAGCAGCGGACCGAGCGCGATCGCTGCGATGGCAGCCACGGCAGGCAACACGCGCGGTCCCTGACTGGACGTCACCGCAGCCTCAGCCTGATCATTCCTGGCCGCAGCTTGCGGCAGCTTGCGTGCAATGTAGAAGAACAGCGCAAGGACGAATGCGTACAACACCCAGCCAAAATTGTAATGATCGACGCGGACCAGGTAATGGTCCATCTCGGACAGATGGCCGGCGATGACGATGATGAATACGCGCAGCCAGTTGCTGAGGAGCGCGAGCCCGCCGCCGATCGCGATCAGC
>JANNTO010000108.1:0-2250 GCA_031403675.1 Gammaproteobacteria bacterium
CGCGCGCAGTTCGAAGATCTCGGATTGGTCAAAGCTGTCGTCGCCGAGATCGGTGGAAACCCGGTCGACGGGGAGGCCCGCGGCCGGCACCCAGTAAACCGAAGGATCCTGCTCGCGGTCCTCATAGCCGGCCGTCAGCACGGCATCCACCGCGTCGCCGGCATAGCGCAGCGCCAGCCGGCCGGAGCGGATTTCATGGAATCCCAGTTCGTCCCCGCCCTCGGTGTTCTCAAGGAAGCCGCTGTTGCTCAAGGTGTATGCGCTGCCGCGCAGGTACCACCGCTCGCTGAGCGGCTGGTTGATCGTGGCCGTCGCCTCGATGTGATCGTAGTCGGCCCAGGTCAGTTCGGCGCTGGCCTCGAACTGGTCGACCGGCTTGTTGGTGAAGACGCTGACGGCGCCGGCGATCGAGTTGCGCCCGAACAGCGTGCCCTGCGGGCCTTTGACCACTTCGGCGCGCTCGATGTCGTAGAAGGCGGTCGTCACCCCGCCGGTGCGGCCCGACCAGACGCCATCGGTAAAGATGGCGACCGACGGATCACCGCCGATGCCGAAATCATTGGTGGCGATGCCGCGCATCGCCAGCGCGTCGGTGAAGCCGTCTTCGGTCCGGCCGCTGAAGCCCGGGGTGAAGTCGACCAGTCCGCGCATGTCGCCGAGGCGGCTTTCCTTCAGGAACTCGCCCGAGAATGCGGACACCGATAACGGCACGTCCTGCAGCGATTGCTGGCGCTTCTGTGCGGTGACGATCACCTCATCGAGGCCGACAATCTCCTGTTCAGGGGATTCCGTCTGCTGTGCCTGCGAGACGAATGGAAACGAGAGGGTTGCTGCGAGTGCCATGCGGCACGCGGCCTTGCACTGGTTCATTGTGAGTTCTCCCCAGAAAACCGGATGCGCACCGTCGCATCATACCGTCCCGCCGCGCTCACGCCAGCCGGTCGATCAACTGGGCAAGGGTCTCGAAAATCCGGTCCACGTCTTTCCGCTCCAGGATCAGCGGCGGCGATAGCGCAATCGTGTCCCCGGTCGTGCGCATCAGCAGGCCCGCCTCGAAAGCGCCAACCAGCGCCTCGTAGCCGCGGGCGCCGGGCGCACCGGGGCGCGGCTCGAGCTCGATTCCCGCCACCAGGCCGTAGGCGCGCAGGTCCACGACATGGCGCCGGCCTTTCAGCGAATGCACGGCATCGCTCCAGTACGGCGCCATCGCGCGGGCCTGGTCGAACAGTCCCGCCTGGTACAGGCGCTGGGTTGCGAGCCCGGCCGCGCAGGCGACCGGATGCGCCGAGTAGGTATAGCCATGGAACAGCTCGATCGTGCCTTCCGGCCCATCCATGAAGGTGTCGTAGATTTCGCTGCGCACCAACACGCATCCCATCGGCACGGCGCCATTGGTCAGGCCCTTCGCGCAGGTGATCAGGTCCGGCACCACGCCGAATTCCTGTGCCGCAAAGGCCGAGCCGGTGCGGCCAAAGCCGGTGATGACCTCGTCGAAGATCAGCAGGATGCCGTGCTTCGTGCAGATGTCGCGCAGGCGCTGCAGGTAACCTTTTGGCGGCATCAGCACGCCGGTCGAGCCCGCAATCGGCTCGACGATGACGGCGGCAATCGTCGAAGCGTCGTGCAGTGCGACCAGGCGCTCCAGATCGTCGGCGAACTCGGCGCCGTGCGCGGGCAGGCCGCGCGAAAAGAGATTGCGGGTGGGATCGTGCGTGTGGCGGATATGGTCGACGCCGGGCAGCAGTGCGCCAAAGAACTTGCGGTTGTTCGGCATGCCGCCGACCGAGATCCCGCCGAAACCGACCCCGTGATAACCGCGCTCGCGGCCTATCAGGCGCGTGCGCGACGCCTCGCCGCGCACGCGGTGCCAGGCGAGGGCGATCTTGAGCGCAGTGTCGACCGATTCCGAACCCGAGTTCGTGAAGAACACATGGTCCATGCCCTTCGGCGCCATCTCGACCAGCGTGTTTGCGAGTTCGAATGCGAGCGGATGTCCCATCTGGAACGGCGGCGCGTAATCCATGGTCGCGATCTGCGTCGCCACCGCCTCCGTGATCTCACGACGCCCATGGCCCGCATTCACGCACCAGAGCCCGGCCGCGCCGTCGAGTATCTGGCGGCCATCGGGGGTCCAGTAGTGCATGCCCTCCGCGCGCGCGAGCAAGCGTGGCGCCGCCTTGAACTGGCGGTTGGCCGTGAATGGCATCCAGAATGCTTCGAGCGTGGCGCGCTTGGCTGCTTCAGGACTCA
>JANNTO010000109.1:0-7631 GCA_031403675.1 Gammaproteobacteria bacterium
CTTCATCCAGCACCGAACGGTCGAAGGTCTTGCCGGTTGCTAGGCCGACCGAGCGCAGGGACTTCTCGAGGTCCTCGGTCTTGATGTCCTTGTTGCCGGTGATCTCAAAACTCTCGATCGACGGACGCTCGCGCACCACGACGACCAGCGTCGCGCCGTCGCGGCGGATTTCAATGTCGCTGAAGAAACCCGTGCCGAACAACGCCCGGATCGCTTCCTGCACGCGCCGCTGATCCAGGCGGTCGCCGATGTTGACCGGCAGATAGTTGTAGACCGTGCCGTCGGAAATGCGCTGCAGACCCTCGACACGGATCTCGCCGACGACAAATTCGCTGTTGGCGCCCTGCCCGAGCGCCAGGCCGGCATGGGCCAGCAGGATGGCGCCGATGATGCGTCGAAGCATGATGCAGTAAGTCCCCTGCGCCTTCAGCCGAAGAGTCGCGTGATGTCGTTGTAGAACGCAAGGCCCATCAGCACGGCCAGCAGCCCGATTCCGACCTTCTGGCCGAACACCTGCGCCGGCACGGAAAGCGGCGCGCCCTTCGCCATTTCGACCAGCTGGAATGCGATCTGGCCGCCGTCCAGCACCGGCACCGGCAGCAGATTCAATACCCCGAGCGAAATCGACACCAGCGCCAGGAAGCCGAGATAGTAAATGAACCCCTCGGTCGCCGTCAGACCTGCGTACTGCGCGATATTGATCGGGCCGGAGATGTTCTTGGTGGAGACGTGTCCGGTCACCATGCGCCACAGGAAACGCACGGTCAGCGCGCTCTTCTGCCAGGTTTCGCGGATCGCGGGCCCGATTGCTCCCACCGGCCCATGGCGTTCGACCGTCAACATGTGCTCGGGAAATCCGCCGCCATCGCCGAGCGTAGCCCCAAGCCCGATCTTGCCGACCGTGCGCCCATCTTCGACCACCGCCTTGGGGACCAGATCAAACACCAGCCGTTCACCGCCACGCAGGGCCGTGATGCGGGTAGGCTGTCCCGGACGAGCACGGATCATGGACACGAACTTGCGGTAGTCCTCGACTGCAATGCCGTCCACTTCCACCACCCGGTCGCCGACCGCAAGCCCCGCACGCAGGGCCGGCTCGTCAGCGGTGAGTTCAGCGACGTCGACCGGTTGCGGCGGATACCAAAAGGAAAACCCGAGGCCGCGCAGCAGCGTGCCCGGCTCGGTCAGTGCGCGCCGCTCTGCTTCCGGCACCACAATTTCGATTGCACGAGTGCCGCCGTCGGCGTCCCGAACCTCGACCGGGACGCGGCCCTGCTCGACCACCTGTTCCAGGATTGCGAGCATCGCGGCCTGGCGCGTGCCCGTGGCGCGATCCCCGACGCGAATCAGTTCGTCGAGCGGGCGCAAATCCGCCCGGCTGGCATACGAGTCCGGGGCCACCTCGCCAATCACCGGCTTGAGACCCGGCACGCCCTGCATGAATAACAGCCAGTAGGCGAATATCGCGAACCCGAAGTTCGCACCGGGCCCTGCCAGCAGCACGGCGATGCGGGCCAGCGGCGGCCGGCGATTGAATGCGCGGTGCTCCTCGCCTGGCGGTACCGGTCCGTCCCGCTCGTCGAGCAAACGCACGTAACCACCCAGCGGAATCGCCGCGATCACGTACTCGATGCGATCGGAATCGCGGCCGATGCGGGTCCACAGTGGCTTGCCGAAGCCGAGCGAGTAGCGCAATACCTTGAATCCCAGTCGGCGCGCGACCCAGTAATGACCGAACTCGTGAACCGATACCAGGACGCCGATCGCGACGATGAATGCCGCAATGTTGGTGAGAATTTCCTGGGTCATGCGCCCACCGCCCGGCGCGATGTCAACGCCGCGGTCGCACGCTCCCGCGCCCAAGCATCCGCGGCCAGCGCGTCATCCAGGCATCGGACTGGCCCCGGCTCATGTTGCTGCAGCACGTTGTCAATGACTCCCGCAATGCTGTCAAAGTTCAGCCGTCGGTCCAGGAAAGCGGCCACCGCGACTTCATTGGCGGCGTTGATCACAGCGGGTGCCGTCCCGCCGGCGCGAGCCGCTTGTTGCGCCAGGCCGAGGCAAGGAAACCTTTCAAGATCAGGCGCTTCGAACGATAACCTGCCGACACGAACCAGGTCCAGCGAGGCGACACCCGACGCAATCCGGTCGGGCCAGCCGAGGGCGTGGGCGATCGGCACCCGCATGTCCGGATGGCTCATCTGGGCCAGCACCGATCCGTCATCGAACTCGACCAATGAGTGGACGATGCTTTGCGGGTGGATGATCACGTTGATCCGATCGGGCGCAATCGAGAACAGGTGGCAAGCTTCGATGAGTTCCAGGCCCTTGTTCATCAGCGTCGCAGAGTCCACCGAAATCTTCGGACCCATGCGCCAGTTGGGGTGAGCAATCGCCTGCTCCGGCGTCACCAATGCAAGATCCTCGCGCCGGGTCTTCAGGAATGGACCGCCCGACGCCGTCAGCAGAATGCGCGTAACGCCCGGCGTCGGACCACCTGGCGCCGCAACCGGCGGCAGGCACTGGAATATGGCGTTGTGCTCGCTGTCGATCGGCAGGATACGGGAGCCGGAACTGCGCGCCGCGTCGATCAGCAATGCGCCGGCCAGCACCAGCGCTTCCTTGTTGGCGAGCAGCAATTGCTTTCCCGCAGCAACCGCGGCGAGTGTCGGCGCAAGGCCGGCGGCGCCGACGATCGCAGCCATCACCAGCTCCGCCTCCGGCAAAGTCGCGACGGTGACCAGCGACTCGGGTCCCGCCAGCACCCGAGTCGGCAGACCCGCGGCGGCGACCTGCGCACTCAGTCTGGATGCCGCGCTACGATCGAGGAGCGCCGCAAACTCGGGACGGTGACGTTGGCACTGCTCAAACAACGCCGCATGATTCGACCGTGCGGCAAGCGCAACGACGCGAATGCGCTCAGGGTGCCTGGCGGCGACGTCGAGCGTGCTCACACCGATGGTTCCGGTCGATCCCAGGACGACCAGGCCTTTCATACGACCAGTCCCAGCCAGGCGAGTCCGAGTGCGAGCAGTGGCGCGGAGGATGTCAGGCTGTCGATGCGATCCAGCACGCCGCCATGTCCGGGCAACAGATTGCCGCTGTCTTTCAGTCCGCGCTGGCGCTTGAACATGCTCTCCAGCAAATCGCCAACCACCGAAACGAGTATCGCGGCCATGCACAGCGACAGGAACGCGACGGTCGGCAGATCGAACCACGCACCGCCCGCCAGCGCGACGGCAAGCCCCACAACGAGTCCGCCGATGACGCCTTCCCAGGTCTTGTTCGGGCTGACGGTGGGCGCGAGCCGCAGACGTCCGAACCGGCGCCCGGCGAAGTAGGCGCCGATGTCCGCAGCCCAGGCGAGCACCAGCACGAAAACCACCAGTTCCTTGCCATGATCGGCCTGCGCGTAGAGTCGTGCCAGTGCGATCCAGGTGGGCGCGAGCGCCCAGATACCGGCGCTGGCCGCGAGCCACGCCGCGCCGCGTCGTGGTGCGAGCACCACCCAGCCAAACAGCAGGACCCAGCCGAGCATGGTCACGAGCATGGCCCGTTCGAAATCCGCGGCCTGCGCGGTGCCGAACCACAATGCGGCCATGGCCGCGACGCAGGCGGTGAGATACGCAATGCGCGCGGCCGGCTGCCTGAACCCTGCGAGCAAGGACCATTCCCATGCGCCCGCGAGAATCAGCAGAGCGAGCGCAGCCAGTGCCAAGGTTTGCGGCAGCACCAGCAGAACGAGTGCGAGTACCGCGACTATGCCCGCTGCCGTCATGACTCTCTGCCCCAGCATCAGGCCACGCTCATCTGGTCTGCAGTGCGTCCGAAGCGACGCTGCCGGCTCGCGAAATCGGCCAGTGCCGACTCAAAGCTGGCGGCATCGAAGTCCGGCCACAGCGTGTCCGTGAACCAGAGTTCGGTGTACGCGAGATCCCACAACAGGAAGTTGCTGATGCGCCGCTCGCCGCCGGTGCGGATGAACAGGTCCGGAGCCGGGCGACCGGCGCTGGTGAGACGGGCCGCCAGTGCCGCCTCGTCGAGCCGCGCCGGATCAATGCTTCCAGCGACCGATTCGATCGCCACGCGCTGCGCAGCCTGTACCAGATCCCAGCGTCCACCATAGGCAACCGCGACGACCAGGTCGAGGCGCTCGCGGCCGGCGGTGCGCGATTCGGCCGCCGTCATGCGATCGCTCAACGCCGGCGCGAGCCGGCTGCGGTCGCCAATAAAACGCAGCCGCACGCCATTGGCATCGAGTTCCGCCACCTCACGGTCGAGCGACTCGAGAAACAACTGCATCAATACGCCGACTTCATCAGCCGGCCGTTGCCAGTTCTCGCTCGAAAAGGCAAACAGCGTCAGCGCCGCAATGCCGTGCCGGACCGATTGCTCGATCGTGGCCCGCACCGCGCGCGCACCGGCGCGATGACCGGCAGCGCGCGGCAGCGAGCGCTGTTCGGCCCAGCGTCCGTTGCCATCCATGATCACCGCGACATGACGCGGCACCGGACGCGCGCCGGCATCAGGAGTGACTGGAACCGTCATTTCAGACCTGCAGCAGCTCTTTTTCTTTATCGGCCAGCACCGCATCGATTTCGTGCACATGCCGGTCCGTGAGTTTCTGGATCTCGTCCTGGCCACGCCGGTCGTCATCCTCGGAAATCAGCTTCTCCTTGAGCATTTCCTTCAGCTCATTCATCAGGTCGCGCCGCACCGCACGGACCGCGACCCGGGCACTCTCGGCCTCGTGACGCGCGACTTTGGTCAGGTCCTTGCGGCGCTCCTCGGTCATCGCCGGCAACGGCAGGCGGATCACCTGCCCTGCGGTATTCGGCGTCAGGCCGAGATCGGATTTCATGATCGCCTTCTCCACCGCGCTGACCGCCGACTTGTCCCAGGGCGAGACGACCAGCGTCCTGGAGTCCTCGACATTGATAGTCGCGATCTGATGGAGCGGCACTTCACTGCCGTAGTAGTCGACCTTGATGCCGTCGAGAAGGCCAGTATTGGCCCGTCCGGTGCGCATCTTGCGGAAGTGTTCCTTGAGCGTGGCAACACATCGGGACATGCGTTGCGTCGCATCACGGCTCATCTCATCTTGCATGTCTGCCCCCTTGCTGGCGACCGTCTACAGTCCGTTCGCGACCAGCGTGCCGACGTCTTCGCCATCGACAATTCGCATCAGGTCGCCATCGTTCATCAGGTTGAAAACACGCAGCGGCACATTGTTGTCGCGGCACATGACGATTGCCGTCGCGTCCATGAAGCCGAGCCGGTCGTCAAGCACCTTGTCGAAGGACAGCGCGCGGTAGCGCTGCGCCTGCGGATTGCGCAGTGGGTCGTCATCGTAGATGCCATTGACCTTGGTCGCCTTCAGCAGCAGGTCCGCACCGATCTCGATGGCACGCAGCGCAGCCGCCGTGTCGGTCGTGAAGAATGGATTACCCGTGCCGGCCGCGAAGATCACGCACCGGCCCTTTTCCAGATGCCGGACCGCGCGGCGCCGAATGTAGTCCTCGCACACCTCCTGCACGCGCAGCGCCGACTGCACGCGGGCGAAAGTGCCGAGCGATTCGAGTGCATCCTGCAATGCGAGTCCGTTCATGACCGTCGCGAGCATGCCCATGTGGTCGGCGGTGACGCGATCCATGCCGGCCCGGGCCAGGCCGGCGCCGCGGAAGATGTTGCCCCCGCCGATGACCACCGCGACTTCGACGCCACGCGCGATGACGTCTTTGATCTCGCCCGCAACGCGCTTCAGGACCGCCGGGTCGATACCATAGTCCTCGGATCCCAGCAGCGCTTCGCCGCTGACCTTGAGCAGGATCCGCTTGAGCGGCTTACGGGGCTGCGTGTCTGCCATGCCCTTCCCCCTTTCGGTGAACCGACAGCGCCGTTATCGCCGCCCCTCGGCGGCCTTGACCTGCGCCATGACCTCGGCCGCGAAATCTTCCTGCTTTTTCTCTATGCCTTCGCCAACCTCAAAACGCAGGAAGCCGCTGACTGTGGCTCCCGCCGCTGCCAGCAGCTTGGCCACGCTGGTGTCCGGATCCTTGACGAATGGCTGGCCGGTCAGGCAGATCTCGGCAAGGTACTTGCGCAGCCGCCCCTCGACCATCTTGTCGACGATCGCGGCAGGCTTGCCCTCGGCTGAGGCCTGCGCCGCCAGGATCTCGCGTTCCTTGGCGAGCGTATGCGCCGGCACATCCTCCGGTGTCACATACTGCGGATTGGCGGCCGCCACGTGCATGGCCAGGTCCCGCGCAAGTGTTTCGTCACCGCCTTGCACGCCGACCAGCGTGGCGATCCGGATCCCATGGACATACCCGCCAACGCGGGTCGCCGCAGTCAGGTTCCCGACCCGGCGCACGCTGATGTTTTCGCCGATGCGGGCGATCAATTCGCGACGCGTCTGCTCGACGGTTGCGCCGCTTGGCAGACGCAGTTCCGCAACCGCTTCCGGACGGGTGACCATGGCGCGCAATGCGGCATCCGCCACCTGCTGGGCAAAGGACTGGAATTCCGCTTGACGCGCCACGAAATCGGTCTCGCAATTCACTTCAACCAGCGTCGCTGAACGGCCGTCGGCGCCGACAGCGATGACCAGCGCACCTTCCGCGGCGATCCGCGCGGCCTTCTTGTCGGCCTTGGCGAGTCCGGATTTGCGCATGATCTCGGCCGCGGCATCGAGATCGCCGCCGGTCTCAACCAGCGCCCTCTTGCATTCCATCATGCCGGCGCCGGTACGTTCGCGCAGGGTCTTGACCGTTTCCGCGGTGATCGTCATGGTCATGTCCCTGTTCTAGTCCGGCTTATTTGCCGCCGGACGACGTCGAACAGCGGGCGTGCTGCGCTCAGCGTCGGCAACTTCGTCCACGACCGGCTCGTCATCGGCGACGTCCACGACGACTTCCGCTGCGCCAACCGGCGGCATGGTGGCCGCCGAAGATGTCTCAGCAGACTGACGGGTGCGCGCCGGTGTCTTGCGCCGCACATTTTGCGCCTTGCGCGGCGCACGGGCTGCCGACTTACGTCGCGGCTGGCCTTCCTCGTCGAGTTCGACGAACTCGTCCTCACCGGCCGGGATAACCGGAACCGAAGACTTGCCATCCAGCACCGCGTCGGCGATGCCGGCCGCATAAAGCTGGATCGCCTTCATCGCGTCGTCATTGCCCGGAATCACGTAGTCGATGCCGTCGGGCGAGCAATTGCTGTCCACGATGGCGACCACCGGGATGCCGAGCTTCTGTGCCTCGTGCACTGCGATCTCTTCGTGTCCGACATCGACGACGAACAACGCGTCCGGCAGCGCATTCATGTCCTTGATGCCGCCGAGGCTGCGCATCAGCTTGTCCATCTCGCGCCGCAGCATCTGCGCTTCTTTCTTGTTGCGCCGGTCGAGCGCGCCGGTATCGCGCAGTTCCTCGAGTTCGTGCAGCCGCTTGATCGACTGCCGGATGGTCTTGAAATTCGTGAGCATGCCGCCCAGCCAGCGCTGGTTCACGTAGGGCATGCCGCAGCGCGACGCTTCGGCCTGGATCGCATCGCGGGCGCTGCGCTTGGTGCCGACGAACAGCACCTTTCCGCCGTCGCAGGTCACGCCTTTGACGAAGCCGGCCGCATCGTTG
>JANNTO010000110.1:0-2053 GCA_031403675.1 Gammaproteobacteria bacterium
GTTCGTTTCTCCGTGTGACCGACCGTCTTAAATACGATTTTCCGCTGTTCCTTAGGACGCCTCAAACACAAGCGCGCCGGCTGTCTGATTGCGCCTCGCCTGCAGCGCGCCTGCGGCGCGCGACCCGCTTACCTGTATTCCGGCTGTGGCCCAATGACCCGGCGCACGACCGCGAAGAAGACCACCAGGGCGATCGCCCAGCTGATTGAGAGGCGAAACAGCCCGTCGGCGAACGGCGGCAGCAGGGTGACCGCGCCCAGCCGCTCGCCCGCGAGGAACGCGAGGGGGCCGCCTACCGCGCCGAACACCACCGCGGGCACCGGTCGCATGATAACGCTGCGCAAACTGAATCGAAACGTCGTCGCCAACTGCGCCCACATGGCCAGCAGCCACGGCGGCGGCAGCGCGTCGCTCACTGTCCCCGATGTGAAGCGGTAGGTACCCGTCGCAATCTGAATCGCTTCGACGACCGCTCCAACGGCTGTGGCGAGAACCACAAGCCGAACTTCGAGGCAACGTTCCACAGACAACGCCAGATGCACGCCGACCAGGATCAGCGCAACCGAGAATCCAGTCCACGGACGATGCGACGCTCCGCCGAGCACGCAGGCGAACCATCCGATCTGATAGAGCGCGTAGTTGATGAGCTGAGTGTGCCGCAAGGCTCACCTCGGAACGCGCGGAAACCATGGGAAGAAGGCCGGCGTGCGAGCGATGTACGCGCGGTAGCCGGGCTTCGAGGCTTTGAGACTGGTCTCCAGCAGCGTCACCCCCGACACTCGCATCAGCAACAGCGTCATGAGGGCCGGGCTCAGGACCGTGAGCCATCCGCCCGGCGTGGCTGCCGCCATCGCATACATGCCCCACCATATCGTGGCGTCGCCGAAGTAGTTCGGATGCCGCGTGTAGCGCCATAGGCCGCAATCGAGCACCTTGCCGCGGTTCGAGGGCTCGGCCCTGAAGCGCTCGAGTTGACGGTCGCCCACGACCTCGAAGGCAAGGCCGACCGCGAAGCACAAGACGCCAAGGCCATCGAGGGCAGTGAGAGCTGCGGGCTGTGAGGCGCGCACCGCGACCAGCAGCGGGAGGGCGACGACCCAGAGGAGCGTGCCCTGCAGCCAGAACACCGTGAACAGGCTGCGCCACCAGAACGCCGGTCCATGCGAGACGCGCATCGCCTGGTAACGCGGATCCTCGCCGTTGCCGTGGTTGCGGCGAAAGATGTGGACCGAGAGCCGCACACCCCACAGCGTAATCAGCGTGGCCACCAACCAGGACCGCGGCGTCGATCCCGGCGACAGGACGAAGTACAACCACGCCAGCATCACGAAGCCGAGGCCCCAGCAAACGTCCGCGATACTGGCATCCCGCAGCCTCACGCTGAGGATCCAGGCGAGGGTCAAGGCAGCCAGGATGGTGCCCAGACCGATGATCGCCGTCAGGGTGCCGGTCATGACGCTCGAATCATGTCGCCAGGGCACGCCGCGCGATCGCGCGCAGCAAGCCTGCGAATATCACCGCATGAACTGGTAAGAGCGCGTACCAGTAGAGCAGGCCAGGTAATCCGACCGGCTCGAACACGGCGGTCTGGTGGAGGACGGCACCGCCGACAGCCGGCACGACCTCGAACTCGAGCCACGCGCGTCCCGGTAATTTCACTTCCGCCGCGAGCCTCACTCGTCGTCCCGGTTCGTAGGCCTCCACCCGCCAGAAGTCGAGGGCGTCGCCAACTGCCAGCGCGTCTGGGTCGCGCCGTCCCCGACGCATCCCGACCCCGCCCATCAGCAGGTCGATCGCGCCTCTGATCCGCCACAGCCACGGGGCGTAGTACCACCCGCGCTCGCCGCCAATCTCCGCGATCGGCGCGAACGCGCGGGGGGCCTCGACCGGCACGTGAAGCCGCCGGGCATCGACCCGTTTGCTGCCGAATCGGGCCTCGGCCGGCAACTGCCACTCGCCGCCCGAGGACCGGGCGTCTGACCACCGCGTCAACGCGAAGGCGCGGTCCTCGTAGCGAATGGCGCGACTGATCGCGGCCGCCAGGCCAGCGGGC
>JANNTO010000111.1:0-4344 GCA_031403675.1 Gammaproteobacteria bacterium
GAGCGGGCGATCGGCGCGCCCTCGCGCACCCGCACGGCGGCATCCTGCACGGCGCGGCGCATCGGCGTGTTCGTGACCACGTCCGCGGCGATCTTGAGCGCCTCGAGCACCGGAACCGTGCTCGAGGTGAGGATCGAGAACGTACGCGCGAACCGGGCGGCGTTGTTGCCGCGGGTGACGCGGCCGATGAGCGGCAGGCGCAGCTTGAAGGCGTCGTAGCGGTACCTCGCGGCGGGGTCGCGCAGCCAGCGGCGGAACCCCCACACGGCGCCCGCGATCACGACCAGCACCAGCCACCACCAGGCCCGCAGGAAATCCGACGCCGAAATCAGCATGCGCGTCAGGATCGGCAGTTCGCGCTCGCCTGCCTCGAAGACACGCACGACTTCCGGCACGACATAGCCGAGCAGCAGGCCGACGATACCGAGGCAGATGACGGTCAGCAGCACCGGATAGATCATTGCGTTCCTGATTTTCTGCTGCAGGATCTGGCGGTTCTCCGTGTAGTCCGCCATGCGCTCCAGTACCGAATCGAGATGGCCGGATTGCTCGCCCGCGGAGACCGTGGCGCGATAGATTTCGGGGAACACGGTCGGAAACGCGCCGAGCCCCTCGGCCAGCGTGCGGCCTTCCATGACCCGTGCACGCACACCGGCGACGACGCTGCGCACCCTGACTTTCTCGCTTTGCTGGGACACGGCGAGCAGGGCTTCCTCCAATGGAATGCCGGAGCGCACCAGCGTCGACAACTGGCGGGTCAGCAGGGCGAGGTCGGATGCGCCAATGCGGTTCGTGAAGGAAAACTGGAAGGCGCGGGTCTGCGGCGCGTCGCTGATCTCGGTTACCGTGACCGGCAGCAAGGACTGATCGCGCAGCAGTTGTCGGATCTGGCGCGCACTGTCCCCATCGAGCACGCCGCGCTGCTCGCGGCCGGCGGCGTCATACGCGGTGTATTCGTAGGCTGCCATCACTCCTCGCGGGTGACGCGCAACAATTCCTCGAGCGAGGTCGTTCCGGCCAGCACCTTGGCACGGCCATCGTCGCGGATGCCGGCGGTGGTCTCGCGCGCGTGCCGCTCGAGTTCGTGTTCGCCGGCACCGTCGTGGATCATCACGCGCATTCGTTCGTTGACGATCACGAGTTCGTAAATTCCGGTGCGACCGCGGTAACCGTTGCCCGCATCGGCGCCGGGGCGATACAGCGTCGCGCGGCCGGCATCGGCGGCCGACAAGCCGAGCAGCCGGGCTTCGTATTCACCGGCCGGGTAACCAATCCGGCTCTCCGGATTCAGTACCCGCACCAGGCGCTGTGCGACCACACCGAGCAGGGTGGACGCCAGCAGGAAGGGTTCGATCCCCATGTCACGCAAGCGCGTCACCGCGCCGACCGCGGTGTTGGTGTGCAGTGTCGACAACACGAGGTGGCCGGTCAGCGAGGCTTGCACGGCGATCTGCGCGGTCTCCGTATCGCGAATTTCGCCGACCATGACCACGTCCGGGTCCTGGCGCAGGATCGCGCGCAAGCCACGCGCGAAAGTCATTTCGACCTTGGTGTTGACCTGGGTCTGGCCGATGCCGTCGATGTAGTACTCGATCGGATCTTCGACCGTCATGATGTTGCGGGTACGATCGTTGATGCGCTCGAGCGCGGCGTAAAGCGTCGTGGTCTTGCCGGAACCGGTCGGCCCGGTGACCAGGATGATGCCGTGCGGCTTGTGAATCTGGTCGTCGATCATGCCCTGCACGCGCGGATCCATGCCGAGCGAGGCAAGGTCGAGGCGGCCGGCCTGTTTGTCGAGCAGGCGCAGTACGACCCGTTCGCCATGACCGGATGGCAGCGTCGAGACGCGCACGTCCACGGCCCGACCGGCGATGCGCAGGCTGATCCGCCCGTCCTGCGGCAGGCGCTTTTCCGCAATGTCGAGGCGCGACATCACCTTGATACGGGAGATCAGTAGTGGCGCCACCGCGCGCTTGGTCTGCAGCACCTCGCGCAACACGCCATCGACGCGGAATCGCACGACCAGGCGATTTTCGTAGGGTTCGACGTGAATGTCGGAGGCGTTTTCCTTGATCGCCTGGCTCAGCACCGCATTGATCAGGCGGATGACCGGCGCATCGTCTTCGCTCTCCATGAGGTCCGAAGGTTCAGGCAGGCCTTCGGCCAGTCCAGCCAGATCCGTTTCGCCTTCAATTCCCTCGACGATCTGTCCGGCTTCGCCACTGCCGCCCTCGTAGGCCTTGCGCAGCAGTTCGTCGAATGCCGCCTCGGCAACGCGCTCGATGACCAGCGGAATGCCGAGAAAGCGGCGCAACTCGGCAACCGCGGACGGCTGTGCGCCTTCCCGGTAGACGACCTGCGCCTTGCCATCAATGACCGCGCGCACCAGCACTCCGTGCCGCTTCGCGAACGCAAACGGCAGGCGACCGACAGGCGCGATCGGTTGCAGCGGAGTGCCGGCAATCATCAGCCGTTCCCGCTCACTCGCCGCGGTTCTCGGGCGCTTCCGCCGTGTCGGGCGGCGGCGGTCCGGGTGAGGTGGGGGGCGCGGTCGGCCCGATCAGTGGCGGCAAGGTCGGGCGGGCTGCGCCCGGCATCAATTTGACGTTGCCATCGTTCTGGTCGAGCTGCTGATTGCGCAGGTAGTTGTACTTGGCGTTGGTTTCGATCGCAGCCTGTTCCGCCGTGCGCAGTACGCGCGGGCGGATGAAGATCATCAGGTTCGACTTGGACTTTTTGGTGTTGCGGACCCGGAACAAGTTGCCCAGCAACGGGATGCGGCCGAGCAGCGGAACCCGCTGCTCGCTCTCGGTCAGGCGATCCTCGATGAGGCCGCCGAGCACCAGCATGCCGCCGTCGTCGACCAGCACGCGTGTGCTGATGGTGCGCTTGTTGGTAATCAGGTCGACCGCTCCAGCCGAACTGGCTGCCAGGTTGGACGATTCCTGCTCGATCTTCAGGAGAATGGTGTTCTCGTCGGTGATCTGCGGCGTGATCTTCAGGATGTTGCCGACTTCCTCGCGCTGGATGGTCTGAAACGGGTTGACCGCGCCGCCCGAACTGCCCGTATTGGTGTACTGACCCGTGACGAACGGCACTTCCTGCGCGACCTTGATCTGTGCCTCTTCATTGTCGAGCGTGATCACGGACGGCATTGACACGATATTCGTGTCGCCGTCACCGGCCAGGGCGCGCAGGATCGCGGCGAAATTGGTGCCGCTGTCCTGCTGGCGGCCGCCGCCGATCGTCAGGCCGCCGGGTGGTGTGACTCCCGTCGCGCTGGGATTGTCCGCCGCTCGGACGACGTCAGCCAAGCTCACGCCGGCGATCGGCTGGTTGAACAGGCCGACCAGGAAGTTGTCGCCTGAACCGTCAACAACCCAGTTCACGCCGAGATCGCGGGTGGCATCCGTCGATACTTCGACCAGCATCGCCTCGATGATGACCTGGGCCCGGCGGATGTCGAGCCGATCGACAACCGACATCAGCGAGCGCATCGTTTTCGGCGGGGCGGTGATCACCAGCGCATTGGTTTCCGGTTCGGCCCAGATGGTGACCGACTTGTCGACGCCGCCGGCAGCACCCTGGGCCCCGGGCTGCCCTGCGGTCCCGGCCGCCGACTGCTCCTTGAGTTTGGCTGCGAGTTTTTCGGCATCGGCATAGCGCAGGTAGCGGACCTGGGTATCGCCGCCCGACTCGAGCGGCGTATCGAGATGCGTGATCAGCGTGCGGAAGCGCAGCCGCTGCGAGGATTCGCCACTGATCAGGATGCTGTTGGTGCGTTCATCGGCGACTACGCGCGCGCCTGCGGCGCCGTCGGCACCCTGGGCCGCGTTCAATGCATTGACCACGCGCACGATCTCGCTCGACGAGGCGTTCTCGAGCCGGATGACTTCAAAGTCCCCGTCACCGGTGCGATCGATACGGGCGACGATGCGCATCATGCGGTTCACGTTGGACGCGCGATCTGAAATGATCAGCATGTTGGCGCTGGGATAGGCCGCCAGATGGGCGGCCTGCGGCATCATCGGCCGCAGGATCGGCACCAGTTGCGCAGCCGAGATGTTCCGTACCTGCACCACCTGCGTGACCATCTCGTCGGAGGTCGAACTGATGCGATCGGGCAGGTCGTTGGCCGGCATCTGCCGTGACGTCGCGTCGGGCAGGATCTTGATCACCGAGCCGGAAGGCACGGCAACGAAGCCATGGACCTGCAGGATCGCGAGGAACGCCTCGTAGAAGGCGTCCGGGCTCATCGGCGAGGTGGACAGCATCGTGACTTGGGCACGGACCCGCGGGTCGACGATGAAATTCCTGCCGGTCACCTGGCTGACGGCCTCGATG
>JANNTO010000112.1:0-1893 GCA_031403675.1 Gammaproteobacteria bacterium
CATCACAGGTGGCGGGAGCGTTCGCGACCGGGAACAGGCCATTTCGCTCGCCGTGCGCTCGGGACTCGAAGGCTCGGTGGGCTCGGACTTCCACGATCCGGCAATTCCGTGGAATCCTCCGGGTCGATTGGCTAAGCTTCCGGAATCAATACGACCCGTATGGGCCGGATTTCCACCGGCATGACGGACGAAGACAAGGTCAACACCCAGTTGTTTGCGCGCATGCAACGCCTGCGCGAGTTGCGCATCGAGCACCGCGATCTCGACGACGTGATCTGCCGCCTGTCGATGGACCTCTACGTCGATGAACTGCAGTTGCGGCGGCTCAAGAAGCGCAAGCTGCTGCTGAAGGACCAGATCCTGCGGCTCGAAAGCGAGCTGATCCCGGACCTCAACGCCTGATGGACGAGCCGATCTCGCTGTTCACCCGACTGTATGCCGAGGCCGGCATGACGCAGCTCGTGGTGCTGGCCGTGACGGTCATCGTGGTCACGGCGGGCGTCATCGTGGGCCGGCACTGGTATCTCAACCGCCCCGATAACGGCGGCAGCACCCGTCACATCGTGACGGATGCGATTGCCGTCATCGCACCCTATCTCGCGGGTCTCGTGATCGTCGGCGCCGCACAGGCATGGCTTGAAGCGAACCGCAGGCATGGGGACTGGCTGGAAATGGCCTGGACCCTGCTCGCGCTGCTGGCGTTGATCCGCCTGCTCGCCTTCCTGCTGCGCCTGTCGCTGGGGCGCGGCACGCGCATCATGGCCTGGGAACTGCGCGTCACGCTGATCGTCTGGGCGTTGATCGCGACGCAGTTGCTCGGCTGGTGGGAGGCGATCGTCACCGGGCTCGACTCGATCGGGCTGTCGAAGGGCGCGACGCGCATCACCATCTGGTCGGTGATGAAGGCGCTCGCGACGGTGACGATATTCGTCGTCGTCAGCGTCTGGGTGGCGCGCTGGATCGACCGGCGCATCAGTACGGTCCAGCAACTCGCGCCCTCGACACGCATCGGCATCGGCAAGTTCGCTTACGCATTCCTGATCGCGCTCGGCGTGCTGCTCGGCCTTCAGTCCTCCGGCGTCGACTTGACGGCGCTGACCGTGTTCTCCGGCGCGATCGGCCTCGGCCTCGGCTTCGGCCTGCAGGCGATCGCCGCGAATTTCGTCAGCGGCTTCGTGCTCCTGATCGACCGCTCGATCAAGCCGGGCGACGTCATCAGCTTCACCGGCACCACCGGCACCAGCACCACGGGATTCGGCTGGGTCGAGGAGTTGCGCGGCAGGCACATCGTTATCCGCGACCGCGATGGGGTGGCGACGCTGGTGCCGAACCAGAACGTGATCACGAATCCCCTGATCAACTGGAGCTACGGCCATCCGCGCGTGCGCCTGCGCCTGCCCGTTCGCATCGGCTACCAGGACGACGTCGAGCTGGCGCTGAAGTTGCTCCTCGAGGCAGCCGAGCACCCGCGCATCCTGCGCGACCCGCCGGCCGTGTCGCGCCTCCTCGAGTTCGCCGACTACGGCATGGAAATCGAGCTGCGCTTCTGGATCGGCGACCCGGCCGAGGGCGTCAACAACGTGCGTTCCGACGTCAATCGCCGCATCTGGGCCCTGTTCCGCGAACACGGCATCACGATTCCGCCGGCGCAGCGCGAGATCCGCATACTCGAAGGCGGCAAGTCCGCATCCGCCCTGGCGCCGCCATCCAAGGGTCCGATCACGCCTTCCGCGGACAGCCAGGATTGATTGTCATCCCCGAGGGCGAGTACACGCTCGCCTATGTGCGAAGCCCCGGCCCCGGCGGCCAGAACGTCAACAAGGTCTCGAGCGCCTGTGAGCTGCGGTTCACCGTCGCCGCGACCAGCCTGCTGGACGAGGACGGCAAGCAGCG
>JANNTO010000113.1:0-10155 GCA_031403675.1 Gammaproteobacteria bacterium
GGTTCGCCCGCGTTCGGCACGCCGGAGTACGTGAAAGCCGCGTTCGGCGCCGGCCAGCTCGCTCGTCACATCGGGCTGCCGTGGCGGTCGTCGAACGCGACCGCGTCGAATACGCCCGACGCGCAGGCGGCGTACGAGGCACAGATGAGCCTGTGGGGTGCGCTGATGGGCGGCTGCAATTTCATGCTGCATGCCGCCGGCTGGGTCGAGGGCGGTCTGTCGACGTCCTATGAGAAATTCATCATGGATGTCGAGATGCTGCAGATGATGGCCGAGGTCTTCCAGCCGGTGCCGGCCGATGCGGCGGCGATCGCTCTCGAGGCAGTTGCTGAGGTGGGTCACGGCGGGCACTTCTTCGGCTGCGCGCATACCATGGAACGCTATCGCAACGCATTCTATGCGCCGCTGATCTCGGACTGGCGCAACTACGGCAGCTGGTCCAACGATGGCGCCAGGACCGCGACTGAGCGGGCCCACGTGGTGTGGAAGGACACGCTGGCGCGCTATGTCGCGCCGCCACGCGACGCTGCGATGGTCGAGGCGCAGAACGCATTCATCGACCGGCGTACGACCGAGGGCGGTGCGCCGCCGGTCAGCTGAGAATTCATCAGGGAACGGCATGCAGAACCACGTGCAGGTGGCGGTGATTGGCGGCGGCGTGGTGGGCGCAAGCGTGCTCTATCACCTCACTAAAGCAGGTTGGAAAGACCTCCTGCTCATCGAGCGGGCGGAACTGACTTCGGGATCCACGTGGCACGCCGCCGGCGGCATGCACACCGTGAACGGTGATCCAAACGTCGCCAAACTGCAGCAGTACACGATCAACCTCTACCGCGAGATTGAAGCCATCTCGGGGGTTTCCTGCGGTGTGCACATCACCGGTGGACTCTTGCTGGCCGGCACGCCGGAGCGGGTCGACTGGCTGCGCATGGCACAGGCACGGGGCCGCTATCTCGGCATGGATCTCGAGCTGATTTCCGCGGCCGAGGCCCGCAAGCTGTATCCGCTGCTGGACGAAAAGTACTTTCTCGCGGCGATTCATGACCCGATCGAAGGGCACGTCGATCCTTATGGCGTCACCCACGCCTATGCCAGGTCGGCACAGATCGCCGGCGCGGAAATCGTGCGTCGCAATCGGGTAATGGACACCCGGCAGCGCGCCGACGGCAGCTGGGACGTGATCACGGAGCAGGGCACCGTGCACGCCGAACATGTCGTGAATGCCGGCGGCCTGTGGGCGCGCGAAGTGGGCCGATTCGTGGGTCTCGAGCTGCCGATCCTCGCGATGGAACACCAGTATTTCATCAGCGAGGACCTGGCGGAACTCCAGGGGCAAAAGGAGTTGCTGCACGTCATCGACTTCGAGGCCGAAATCTACATGCGCCAGGAACGCGGCGGCATGTTGCTGGGTACCTACGAGCGCGCGTGTGTGCCATGGTCCACGCACACCACGCCGTGGGACTTCGGCCAGGACCTGTTGCCGAACGACCTGGACCGAATCGCGCCGAGCCTGGAGGTCGCGTTCCAGCATTTCCCGCGCCTCGCAAGCGCCGGAATCAAGAAGATCGTCAACGGTCCGTTCACATTCGCGCCGGACGGCAACCCGCTGGTCGGACCAGTGCGCGGGCTGCGCAATTACTGGGTGGCTTGCGGCGTCATGGCTGGATTCAGCCAGGGTGGCGGTGTCGGCCTCACGCTTGCCAACTGGATGGTGGAGGGCGATCCAGGTGCCGATGTGTGGGCCATGGATGTGGCCCGCTATGGTGACTGGGCTACGCGCCCCTACACCAACGCCAAGGTTCGCGAGAATTATTCGCGTCGCTTCCGCATCCGTTTCCCCACCGAAGAGCTCGAAGCCGCGCGCCCGCTGCGCACCACGCCGATCTACGAAAAGCTGCAGGCGGAAAACGCGGTGTTCGGCGACTACTGTGGTCTCGAACACGCGCTGTGGTTCGCACCGAAAGGAACGCCCGCGCGTGAAGATGCTACTTTCCGGCGCTCCAATGCCCATGCAATTGTCGGCGCGGAATGCGGCGCGGTCCGTGAGGCCGTCGGCCTGCTCGAAATCTCCAACTACGGCAAATTCGAAATCACCGGGCCGGGCGCCGCCGACTGGCTTGCCAGGATCATGGCGTGCCGTGTGCCGGTAACCGGACGCATCGCACTGGCGCCGATGCTTAACGAACGCGGCCGACTGATCGGCGATTTCACGCTCTGCCGGATCGCTGAGCAACGATTCTTCGTGGTGGGGACCTACGCCGCCGAGACTTTCTACCTGCGCTGGTTCGAGCGCCACCTGCCGCCGACCGGTGTCACCGTGCGGCCCTGTGCAATGGAGTACGTGGGCTTGTCGGTCGCGGGTCCGCAGTCGCGTGCGCTGCTGTCAACGCTCATGGACCGCGACCTGTCGACCGCAGCGTTTCCGTTCATGTCGATCGCGAAGGCGGAGGTCGGCATGGTGCCGGCGCTGATCGGCAGGGTTTCCTTCACCGGGGACCTCGGCTACGAGATCTGGGTGACGACGGAGTACCAACGGCAGTTGTACGACTTGCTTTGGGACGCCGGCCAGCAGCACGGTATCCGCAATATTGGCGGGCGCGCACTCAACGCGCTGCGCCTCGAAAAAAGCTTCGGGACCTGGGCCCGCGAATTCCGTCCGATCTACGGCCCCTACGAGGCGGGCCTCGGCCGCTTCATTCATCTGGACAAGCCTGATTTCGTGGGGCGCGCGACAGCGGCTGCGGAGCAGGCGAGTGGCGGCGTGCGTCGGCTCATCACGCTGGATATCGATGCGAAGGATGCCGACGCGATCGGCGACGAGCCGATCTGGCATGGCGACCGCGTGGTTGGCTGGGTGACCTCGGGCGGTTTTGGCCACAGCGTCGGCAAGTCGATCGCGCTCGGCTATGTCGAGAATGCAGTGGCGACGGAGACGGCGGGTTTCGCAGTGGAACTGATCGGCGAGCGGCGGCCCGCGGTGCGCTCCGTCGAGGCGCTGTTTGATCCCAGGGGCCTGCGCATGCGCGCGTGAGCCGATGGTGTCACCGCGCGCTGCCGCGCGCGTCGTGATCCCGGGCCACTGCGGCGCGGCGCGGCTGACGCTCGACACTCGGCGGATGACCGAACCGGCCTCGGTAACACTTCGAGAAATGCGGCGGCGACTGAAATCCGCAGGCCGTGCTGATGGCCATGATCGGCATCGACGTCTGCAGCAGCAATTCGCGCGCCCGCTTCAGGCGCAGTTCGAGGTAATAGCGCTTGGGCACGCAATGCACGTGCCGCTTGAACAAACGTTCGATCTGCCGGCGTGAAAGCCCCGATTGACGGGCGATGGTCTCGAGCGGCAGGGGATTCTCGATGTTGGCTTCCATCAGCGAAGCAACCGCGATCACACTGCGATGCACGGCGCCGATCTGGGCCCGCAGCGGCACGTACTGCCGGTCGCTGGCGTCGCGCATGCGTTCGACGATGAACTGCTCCGAGACGCGCTGCGAGACTTCCGGACCGAGCTTTTCCTCGATGAGGTTCAACATCAGTTCGAGCGGGGCGACGCCGCCGGAGCAGGTGTAGCGGTTGCGATCAATCGTGAACAGGTGATCCGAGAGCAGCACGCGCGGAAACTGCTCGCGCAGTGCCGACAGGTTTTCCCAATGGATCGTGGCGTGATAGCCATCCAGCAGCCCGGCCTGCGCCAGCGCATAACCGCCGGTGCACAGGGCACCCAGCGGCATGCGCTTCGCGGCGAGGCGCCGCAGCGTCGATACCAGCGCCAGCGACACATTGTCATGGACATTGACGCCGCCGCAGACGAACACGAGATCGACTGGGCCGGCCAGGCTGAGGCGTACGGTCGGAGAGAGAGTCAGGCCATCGCTCGCAACCGCAGGGCGGCCGTCCAGGGTCACGAGCAGCCACTCATAGGCGGTCTGGCCGGAGACGCGATTGGCCATTCGCAGCGGCTCGACCGCATTGGTGACAGCGATCATCGAGTACTCGGGAAGCGTCAGGAACGCATAGCGCGTCCTCTGGATCGCAGCGCTGGAGTTCACTCGACCGTCTCCCGCCAGGGCCGTGGCCGGTGGCGGCGAGTATACCGGGGGCTGACGCATTTGCGTCAGACGTTGTCGCAATCTGAGTGGTTGCAGCCGACCTCATTGCTACACTGCGCAGATGAGATCGCATGCGCGCGTGGTGGTCATCGGCGGCGGTGTGGTCGGCGTCAGCACGCTGTATCACCTCACGAAACGCGGTTGGACGGATGTCGTGCTGCTGGAACGGGCGGAGCTCACCTCCGGCTCGACCTGGCACGCGGCAGGCCTGCTGCCGTTGTTCAACATGAGCTACACGGTCGGGCAGCTACACAAGTACTCGGTGGATCTTTACAAGCGCCTGCCCGCCGAAACGGGCCAGGACGTCAGCCTTCACGTGACCGGCAATTTGCGCCTCGCAACCTGCCGCGAGCGCATGGACGAGTACCAGAAGTACTGCGGCACGGCGAACACCATCGGCGTGCCGTTTCAGGTCATCAGTCCTGCGGAGGTGAAAGAACTCTGGCCGCTGGTCAATCTCGGCGACGGTGCGGAGACGCCAAAAATCATCGGTGCGCTGTATCACCCGGACGATGGGCATATCGCACCGGCCGACCTGACGATGGCGTTGCGGCGCGGCGCTCGCACGGCGGGAGCGGAAATCCACGAGCAGACCGAAGTGACGGCTGCGCGGCGCACCGCCAGCCGGGAATGGCTGCTCACCACCAATCGTGGTGAGATCGTCGCGGAGCACGTGGTCTGTGCGACCGGCAACTACGCGCGCCAGACCGGGCAAATGTTCGGCCTCAATGTCCCGGCCATCCCGGTCGAGCACCAGTACATCGTCTACGACGAGTCGCCCGAACTGAAGGCATACCGCGCCGGCGGCGGCCGCGAACTCGCGGTGCTGCGCGAGTCGGACAAGTCCTATTACCTGCGCGAGGAGCGCCTCGGCTGGATTCTCGGTCCCTACGAGGCCGGCGCTCCGGCGCGCTTCGCGGATGGCGTGCCAGACTGGTTTGGCAAGAACCTGTTCCCGGGCGATCTCGATCGCCTGCTGCCGCATGTCGAGGCGGCACAACGCCGCGTGCCGGCCCTCGAGCAATGCGGGATCAAGGACATCGTCAACGGCCCGATCTCCTATTCGCCGGACGGCAGCCCGCTCATCGGGCCGGCGTGGGGAGTGCGGAACCTCTGGCTCAACGAAGCCCACAGCTTCGGCATTACCGCAGCCGGCGGCGCCGGCTGGCAACTCGCGGAGTGGATCGTCGAGGGCGAGCCCGGAATCGACATGCTGGCCGTCGACCCGCGCCGCTTCGGGCCGTACACCAGCAAGCGCTATGTGGTCGCGAAGAACGAGGAGACCTACCGCGACGTCTTCACAATTCACTTCCCGGACGAGGAGCGCGCCGACGCGCGTCCTGCGAAGACCAGCCCGGTGTACGACAAGCTGAAGCGCATGGGCGCAGTCTTCGGGCAGCGCTATGGCTGGGAACGCGCCAACTGGTTTGCGCCTGCAGGGGTCGATCCCCTCGATCACTGGAGTTTCCGGCGCACCAATTATTTCGAACACGTCGGCAACGAGTGCCGCCTGATGCGCGAGCGGGTCGGCGTGATCGACCTGACGCCATTCACCAAGCACCAGGTGATGGGGCCTGGCGCGGCGGCGTGGCTCGATGGCCTGGTCGCGAACCAGGTCCCGACCAGGATCGGGCGGATTGCGCTGTGCCACGCACTCACCAAGCGCGGCGGCATTCGCTCCGAGTTCACGATCAGCCAGCTCGCGGACCAGCATTTCTACGTCGTAAGTGCCGGTGCCGCCGAACGCTACGACACCGACTACCTGCAGCGTCATTTGCCGCGCGATGGATCCGTGGTGTTGCAGAACATCACGGGCGCCCGTGGCTGCTTCGTAATCGCGGGGCCGCAGTCGCGCGCGCTCCTGCAGAAGCTCACCGACACGCCGCTCGACAATGCTGCTTTTCCATGGCTGACCGGGCAGGTGATCGAAGCCGGGCTTGCCACCGACGTCTATGCGCTGCGTGTCAATTTCGTCGGCGCACTCGGCTGGGAACTGCACTTTCCGATTGAATACGCGCACCACCTGTTCGACGCGATCTTTGCCGCCGGGGCCGAATTCGGCATCGGCATGGTCGGCATGCGGGCGATGGAGTCGCTGCGGATGGAGAAGTCCTACCGCATGTGGGGCAGCGACCTGACCCGCGACTACACGCCGTTTGAGGCCGGGCTCGCACGCTTTGTGCGCATGGAAAAGGGCGCGTTCATCGGCCGCGAGGCGCTGGAGCGCCAACTCGCCGCCGGCGTACCGCACGACTTCGTCACGCTCGAGGTGCACGACGTGACGGATGCGGATCCGCTCGGCAATGAACCGATCTTCGACCGGGCCGGCGCGATCGTCGGGCGTGCGACCTCGGGCTACTACGGCCACGTGCTCCGCAAGAGCCTCGCGATCGGCTATGTGAATGCTGGCGTCGCGCCGGTCGGCACCGAACTCGAGATCGAGGTGCTCGGCGAGCGCAGGCGCGCGACCGTGCGGGTCGACTCGCCATTCGATCCGCAGAACCAGCACCTGAGGGCCTGATGCAGAAGTTTTCGGCCTGGGCGCTGCTCCGGGAGGCGTTTCGCGGCCAGCAGGGCTGGCAGCCGCAGTGGCGCCGCGCGGCGCCGCAGCCCGGGTACGACGCAATCATCATCGGCGGGGGCGGGCACGGCCTTGCCGCGGCGTATTACCTTGCGGCCGAGCACGGCATCACGCGCACTGCGGTGCTCGAGAAGGGCTGGATCGGCGGCGGCAACACCGGCCGCAACACCACGATCATCCGCTCCAACTACCTGTTCGATGCCAGCGCGCGACTCTACGATCACGCACTGAAGATGTGGTGCGACCTGTCCCAGGTCCTCAACTACAACGTGATGTTCTCGCCGCGCGGCGTGCTGATGCTCGCTCACAGCGTGCACGACGTGCAGGTGGCCATGCGTCATGTGCATGCCAACCGCTGCAACGGTGTCGACAATGAATGGCTGACCCCGGAACAGGCGAAGGCGTTTTGTCCGCCGCTCAATATCGCGCCTGATATCCGTTATCCGGTGCTGGGCGCGGCGCTGCAGCGGCGCGGCGGCACCGCCCGTCACGATGCCGTGGCCTGGGGCTACGCGCGCGCTGCGGATGCACTTGGCGTCGACATTATTGAAAACTGCGAAGTCACCGGAATCCTGCGCGATGCTGCGGGCGCAGTCGAGGCGGTCGCGACCTCGCGTGGTCTCATTCGCAGCCGGCGCGTCGGGGTTTCTGCAGCAGGCCACAGCAGTGTGGTCCTCGGCCTCGCCGGCGTACGGCTGCCGCTCGAAAGTTTTCCGCTGCAGGCGTTGGTCTCGGAACCCGTCAAGCCGGTGGTCCCCTGCGTCGTCATGTCCAATTCCGTGCACGCCTACCTCAGCCAGTCCGACAAGGGCGAACTGGTGATCGGGGCCGGCACGGACGCGTACACCAGCTACACGCAGCGCGGTGCGTTGCACGTCAACTCGCACACGCTCGCGGCGATCTGCGAACTCTTCCCGATGTTCCGGCGCCTGCGGATGCTGCGCAACTGGGGTGGCATCGTCGACGTGACGCCCGATCGCTCGCCGATCATTGCCAGGACGCCGGTGCCGGGCCTGTACGTGAACTGCGGCTGGGGCACCGGGGGTTTCAAGGCGACGCCCGGAGCCGGTCACCTGCTGGCGTGGACCATGGCACACGATGAGCCGCACCCGATCATTGCGCCGTTCACGATCGAGCGCTTCCGCGACGGGAACCTGATCGACGAGGCTGCGGCCGCCGCCGTCGCACACTGAGTCACGATCATGCTGATCATTGAATGTCCCTACTGCGGTCCGCGCCCGGAACTCGAGTTCGCATATGCCGGTCAGGCGCATGTGGTCCGTCCCGCCGATCCGTCCGCCGCCAGCGCGGATGAATGGGCCAGCTATCTCTACCTGCGGGCCAACACCCGCGGCGTGCACGCGGAGCGCTGGCGGCACGCGCGCGGCTGCGCGCGGTTTTTCAACGCGCTGCGTGATACCACTACGGATCACTTCATGACAACCTACCGTTGCGGTGAGCCGATGCCTGCGATCACGCCGCGAGCAACTCCGTGACCACGCGACGCGTGCCCACCGGTGGACGCATCGATCGGCTGCGGCCGCTGAACTTTACGTTCGATGGCCGCCGCTATTCGGGATTTGCTGGCGACACGCTGGCCTCGGCCTTGCTGGCCTGCGGCGTGCGGGTGTTCGGCCGTTCGTTCAAGTATCACCGCCCGCGCGGACTGCTGGCCGCCGGTTCCGAAGAACCGAATGCGCTGGTCACAGTGGTGCGCGATGCGGGGCGCAACACTCCCAACCTGCGGGCGACTCAGGTCGAGATCTACGAGGGCCTGATCGCCGCGAGCCAGAATCGCTGGCCGAGCCTCGATTTCGACCTGGGTGCCATCAACGACGCGCTGTCGCCGCTGTTGCCGGCGGCTTTCTACTACAAGACTTTCATGTGGCCACGCTTCGCCTGGCACCGCTGGTACGAGCCTTCGATCCGTCGCGCCGCGGGTCTCGGTCACGCGCCGCGCGCGCCGGACCCCGACCGTTACGCGCAGCACTACGCCCATTGCGACGTGCTGATCGTGGGCGCGGGCCCGGCCGGTCTCGCCGCGGCGCGCGCTGCTGCATCGACCGGTGCGCGCGTCATGCTGTGCGATGAGCAAGCTGAACCCGGCGGTGCGTTGCTCGATGAGCCTGCAGCGTCGATCGAGGGCCGGCCGGCCAGGCAGTGGCTGGCCGAGACGACTGCCGAACTCGGCCAGCGGCCCAACGTGACGGTGCTGCCGCGCACCACAGCCTTCGGCTATTTCCCGCACAACATGGTCGGCCTCAGCGAGCGCATCAGCGATCACCAGCCGCTGCCTGCGGCGGGCCGACCGCGCGAGCGACTCTGGCAGGTGCGCGCGCGCGAGGTCGTGCTGGCAACGGGCGCAATTGAGCGGCCGCTGGTTTTTCCGGGCAACGACCGCCCGGGTGTGATGTTGGCCTCTGCGGCGCGGACTTATCTCAACCGTTATGGCGTCCGGGTCGGAGAACGGATCGTGCTGGTCACCGGTTGCGATGCCGCATACGGCGCTGCGCTGGACCTGCATGCCGCCGGCACGACCGTGGCTCTCATTGCCGACCTGCGCGACCGCGCGACGGGCACTGCGGCGAGCGCAGCACGCGACGCCGGGCTCCAGGTCATCTGCAATGCGACCGTGCTGGGCACGACCGGCCGACTGGGCATTCGCAGCGTCACGATCGGCGCCGTGGCCGATGCAGAAATCACCGAGCTGCGCACCGTGGCCTGCGACGCACTGCTGATGTCGGGCGGCTATACACCCTGCGTTCACCTGTTCTCGCAATCCCGCGGCAAGCTCGCCTGGGATACGGGACGACAGGCGTTTCTCCCGGCCAGCTCCGCCGAACGCGAACGCTCGGCCGGTGCCTGTTGCGGAGTGGACGGGCTCGAAGCCGTGCTCAACGATGGCTTGCAGGCCGGCAGCGCGGCGGCGCGCGCGGCCGGCTGCGACGGCGATGCGCCACGGCTTCGCGCCACCGCGCGTGATTTCAGCGTGCTGGGCACGCCCGGCGCACTGCCGCAACCCGGCGTGCAGCCGCCGTCGCGGGCGTTCGTCGATTTCCAGAACGACGTCACCACCAAGGATTTAGCGCTCGCCACGCGCGAGGGATTCGAATCGATCGAGCACATCAAGCGCTATACGACGACCGGCATGGCCACGGATCAGGGCAAGACCTCGAGCATGAATGCGCTCGGGTTCGTCGCCGCGGACCTGAAACGCCCGCTGCCGGACGTCGGCCTGACCACGTTCCGGATGCCCTACACGCCGGTGACCTTTGGCATTTTCGCCGGCTATGACCGCGGCAACCTGTTCGATCCCGTGCGCACGACCCCGATCCACGAGTGGGCGCAGCAGCATGGCGCTGTGTTCGAGGACGTCGGCCAATGGAAGCGTGCGCGCTATTTCCCGCGCGCGGGCGAGGACCTGCATGCCGCCGTCGCGCGCGAGTGCCTGGCGGTGCGCGCGGG
>JANNTO010000114.1:0-4985 GCA_031403675.1 Gammaproteobacteria bacterium
TGCTATGCGCGGCCTCGGTCCAGGCAGTCTTCTGGTGGCATTCCTTGCAGAGCGCCGAACTTACATTCGCCAGCACCAGGAACTTGCCGTTGGTGTCGTCGTGCGCGTCGTGGCACGTCGTGCACTGCAGCTGGCTGCTCACGTCGAGGCGGACTTCGGGCGGCAGTGCCGCAGGATTCGCCAGCTCACCGCGAAGCGCAGCCAGCGCGGCTGTGTACTGAAACGAAATCGGGTGGTGGCGTGTCAGATTGGTGCCGATCCGGCTGTTGCCGGCCGGCATCGTGGTTGTGCCACCCGCCATTGCGATCTGCGCGGCGCGGCTGAGAACGCTGCCCAGCGCCACCGTACCGTCGTGACAGCTCAGGCAGAGTATCGACGCGCCGGTCGGCTGGCCCAGCGTCGCCCTGGTCGTGCTGCTGCTGTAAGGCACGTAGGTGGCGCTGGACGCGGCGCGGTTCCACAGCTGGCCAATGGCCGAGGCGTTGTGCGGCGTGTGGCAGAACACGCATATCTCGGACTCGCTCGACGCCTTGATCGTGCCCGGGCCGGACACGGAAAGGTTGTGGCGAGTGCTGCTCACGTCGGCCCCGGCAGCGGGCGACAGCGCCAACATCGCGGTCAGCAGCACCCGGGCGTAAGGCCGTCTGGTCATGCCTTCGGGCCCACGTAACGGAATACCTGGACCCGCCGGTTGCGCGAATCGGCAACGTAGATCGTGTCATCGGGCGCAATCCACAGCCCGCTCGGTAACCAGAACTCTCCCGGCTCCTCGCCTTGCGCGCCGAACGCCATCAGCAGTGCGCCGTCACGATCGAAGACCTGCACGTCGTGCAGGAGCGCGTCCACCACGTAAACGTGGCCGACGGAATCCACCGCTACGCCCTTCGGGCGGGGCAGGCTGCCCGGCGCGCTGCCGAGCGAACCGACGCTGCCCGTGAACTGGTTCTGTGCGTCGAAAAACTGGATCCGGAAGTTGAGCGAGTCGGCGACAATCAACCGGCCCGCGTCGAGCCACAGGTAGGTCGGGAAGTTGAACTCCGCGTCACCCGTGCCGCGCGAGCCGATGCGCTCGACGAGCCGTCCAGACTGGTCGAAGACGCTGACGCGATGCGCCGCAGTCTCGGCCACAAAGAGCCGGCCCGAGCCCGGATCCAGTGCGATTCCAGTCGGCTGTGCCAGAGCTTCCTGTAACGCCAGCGGCCGCAGGACGGTGCTGCCCGGCTCCGCGGTGAACACGCCGCCGAGCTGCGAGTCCGTCACGAACAGGCGCCCGTCGGGACCGAGCGCCAGTCCAACCGGCGACGGCAGCGGCTGGTCGTCCTCGCGCCGCAGACGCTCAAATCGTCCACGCGTGCGATCGAACAGGTACACCATCTGGGTGCCGGGATCCGCGATGAAGATGCGCCCGCCACCCGCGGTGGCCGCGACTGCCATGGGTTGGACGAGAGTATCCGGCGGCGAGCCGGCGACCAGATCCCAGATGCGGCTCCACGTTGATTTGGACACGCCAACATCCGCCGGCGTGGTGAACTCGCCGAGGAATGCGATGCGCGGCGCATCCGGCGGCGATGGCCAGACCAGATCGGCTGCGACCTCCGGATCAAAAGACACGCGCACCGGCGCCGGGCTGCAGGCGGTTCCGGCCACCAGCACACCCGCCAGCAGCGGGAAGATCCAACCGGAAGCAATCCGCGATGCCATTCAGAATTCCCGCGTCAAGAACGCCCGCACGGTCGTGTCTTCTCGCCGCACCGCGCCCTGGGTCTCTTCCAGGTGCTGGGCCCGCATCGTGAACCGGACGCGACGATAGTTCCAGTAGACGCCCAGTGATTGGCTGTCCCGCTTCCGCTCGAGGGTGCCGCCGGTGTCGCGCTCGTGTTCGGCGTTTACCATCCCGTACACCGATCCCCTCAACCGCGTCTGGACGTCCGCCGTGTACCGCACGAGGTCGACATCCTCCGGCGAGTTGGCGTTGTCCGTTTTCTCCCGATACGCGGCGAGCCTGAAACGTGCGGTGCCGGGCATCGGGACTTCAACGTACGCCTGGTAGTAGTCGCGCACGTACGGGGCGATATCCTCGTCATGATCGGTATGACGCACCTCGCCGCCGATGGCCCAGCCGCGTCCGAGCGGATAGTGAATGTCGGCGCCGACCTCGACCGCACTGATATCGTTCAGCGGCTGGGTCGGAGTACCGCCCAGGATCGAGCTGCTACGGTTGTGGTAACGGGCAAACATGGTCAGGTAGCGCAGCAGGGTCGCGCTGGCCGAGTAACTCTGGCCCAGCGAATCGTACTTGACGGTGCCGCCCGGCCGGTAGTCGTAATCCACGAGCACCGTCTCGCCGTCCAGAATACTGCCGCCCAAGAGGCGCTGGATGGACGTCGTGTTTCCGACGATGACCACTCGGTAATCCTGCCCCTCAGCGAACACCTGTGTCTGCGACAGGTTGCGTACCACTATCGTGCCGCTGACGACATTTGCGTTCCGAAGTTCAACCGGACTGGTCCCGGACAGCGTGATGCGCTCATCGAACACCGACACCTGGTCGGCGCCGGCAACCTGGTCCGTCCGGTCCATGTTCCAGCTCCCGCCGAACGAGACTGAGCCGAATGGCAGCTCACGGATGATGTAATTGACCGAGGCGTGCACGCCGCTGACGTCCCGGCTGAAGGCGTTGGAATCTTCGTTGGATGCGTGCATATCTGCGTCGTAGCCGAGCGCCGCACCTCGGTTCCCTTGCACGCCGAGCTGGACATCCTGGGCCCTCGAATCCTGCGCATTCTGGGAGCTTTCACGGTAGCCGTAGCGGTAGAAAATCGCGAAATCGGGCCTGTGCTGTGCGCGGAGGTCCGCCATGTAGGACGTGTAGCGAAAATCCCTGATGACGCCGTCCTCGAGTGTCTGATCGAGCAGATTGCCTTGTTGCCTCAACCTGATCTGATCCTTGCTGCCAAAGACATTCTCCGCCGAGAAATCGGTGGCGTCGGTCCGTGTCAAGGTCCGCAACAAGGGAAGATTGGGGCTGCCGCTCGCCGAGTCTCGACGCGTCTGGGAGTGCCCAAGGCGCACCCAGTCTTCGGTCCGGTACGACTTGCTGAGCCTGATGGATGCGATGTCCAACGTGTCGTCGACCCGCCTTTCCAGTCCTTCGCCGTGGTTGTCGAGGCGGGACGCATCAAGGTCTATCCGCACGGGTGACCACGTGTCCAGGAGGCTCGCACTCGCGCCATACTCCGTCAACTCGCTCAGGAACGAACCGGCTAGGCTGGTGCTCAGGACCGGGTGATCCCGGCGGTAATACACGGCGAAGGGATAGGGCTTCTGCTGCAGGAAGTCGAGACGCGCCGCGAAATTCAACAGGGTATCGTTGCCGCTGGCGTTACCGGCCGTGCTGTCGTAGCCCTGCTGCACCAGCACCGGGCCGCCGGAGAGCTGCCAGCACAGCAATTCAGGATGATAGGCGTAGCCCTGAGCCCAGAGCTGGAGCTCCTCTTCGATCGTGTCCTGGGTCTCCGCCGAGGCTTGCCCGGCCACGGAACCGCGCTGGGCGTCGTCGAGTTGATAGCGCGTGGCTAGAAATCCGCCGAATCCCGTGACCCGAAAGGGCGAAACCGCTGCGTGGCCGCCACCGTTGCCGTTGCCATTACCACCGTTGCAGCCATAGATGCCGCTGGCTTCGGCCATCGCAGGCTGGAGCAGCAACCACGGGCCGAAAATCACGCCGAGCGCTCCGGCCGCCGTGCGACGCCCGCTCTGGATTGAGCTGCGATCATTCATCCGTCACCGCTGGCACCGCGCGGTTCCCGTCATCCCCGACGCCGCGATACGTTCCGAAACCGTATGCCACGACCTTGTTGACGCCGAACTGACTCGCCACGAGGACCACATACTCAATGTTGAAGCCCGGCGCCGCATAGTGGCGAAACGCGTCGACATTGTCGTAATCGATGACGATGGCGGTCGGGAGGTTGATGCTGTCGCGGTCGTCGCCCGGACTGCCGAAATGGAGCAAGGGGACGCCGGCCGGGTCCAGGACCTGGATGTTCTCAAAGGCCGCATCGACGACGTACAGCCTGCCCGCCCGGTCTACTGCTACGCCTTTGGGGCGTGCAAACTGGCCGGCGCTGCTACCGATTCCACCATAGACGCGTAGCAATGTGCCGTCCGCCGAAAACTTCTGCACACGGAAATTTCCCGTATCGGTGACGAAGATGTTTCCCTCGGCATCCAGCACGAAGTTGGTCGGGAAGAAGAGCTGGCCCTCAGCCGAGCCCGGTGCTCCAAAGCGCAGGATCTCGCCGCCCGACTGCTTGTCGAGTACAACAATCTGGTGATGAGCAATGTCCGAGACGTACAGGCGGTCACCAGCCACGGCGATGTCCACGGGCTTGAACTGCCCCGTCTGCCCGAACGCCCGTTTGAATTTATCGTCACGATCAAACGCCACGACCTGGTTGCGGTCCGTGTCGGTCACGTAGCGCGTGCCGTCGGTGTCGATGCACAGGTTGATCGGCTTGCTGAGCTTTCCGGCGCCCGAAGGTCGTACGAAGTGTGCACGTCTTTGCGCAAGGTCCAGCACGGCCCAACCGGAACTGCGCGTGTCCACCACGTAGATGGCACCGTCGCGGACCTCGACGCCATACGGCTTGACCATCAGCTGGTTGGCGCCGGGCATCTCGGCCCCGAGCACGAATTCCCTGAAGCCGGATGCCGGAGGGGCGAGATCGCTCGCGGAAGAAAAATGTGCGAGAAACTGCAGGCGCGGATTGTTCGGCAACGACGGGTAAAAAATCGGTGCCTCGTCGGGCGCGGGGCGATCTTGCATAGTCGCGCAGCCCGTGCTCAGAATCGCCAGGACCAGCAGGCCCGCCGTCGCCGTGGCAGCAAGCGCAGTCGCTGCCTGAACCCGTTCCTTCATGGCTGCTTCCTCGTGGACCGTCACGCCACAGAAACCCGGATCCCGGTTATGCGGCCGCCGCTAT
>JANNTO010000115.1:0-16227 GCA_031403675.1 Gammaproteobacteria bacterium
CGCGACCAGAAGCCGATCCTGGCGCGCGACCTCAAGGCCCACGGCGCGATGGCGGCCGTGCTGAAGGACGCGCTGGCGCCGAACCTGGTGCAGACGCTGGAGAACAACCCGGCGTTCATCCACGGCGGGCCGTTCGCCAACATCGCGCACGGCTGCAACTCGGTGATGGCGACGCGTACCGCGCTGAAGCTCGCGGACTACGTCGTGACCGAGGCGGGATTCGGCGCCGACCTCGGGGCGGAGAAGTTCGTGGACATCAAGTGCCGCAAGGCGGGGCTCAGGCCCGCGGCGGCCGTAATCGTCGCGACCGTGCGCGCCATCAAGTATCACGGCGGCGTCGAGGTGGCGGATCTCGAGAAGGAGAACATGAAGGCGCTCGAGGCCGGCATCGCCAACCTCGACCGGCACGTCGACAACGTGCGCGACGTGTTCGGCCTGCCCTGCCTGGTCGCCATCAATCACCGCACGGGAGACAGCGAGGCGGAGCTTCGCTGGCTGACGGACCGCGCCATGCACCACGGCGTCAAGGTGCTCATCGCCCGCCATTACGCCGAGGGCGGCGCCGGCGCGATCGAGGTCGCGAAGGAGGTCATCGGCCTCTGCGAGCAACCCAATTATTTCAAGTTCGTGTACGAAGAGAGCGCCACGTTGTGGGACAAGATGAAGGCGGTCGCGACGCGCATCTATGGCGCCTCGGAAGTAACCGCCGACAGCAAGGTTCGGGCGCGCATCCGCCAGCTGCAGGAAGCCGGTTACGGGCATTACCCGGTTTGCGTCGCGAAGACGCAATATTCGTTCTCGACCGATCCGAAGCTGCGCGGCGCGCCGACTGGGCACTCCGTCAACATCCGCGAGGTGCGCCTCGCCGCCGGCGCCGAGTTCCTGGTCATGATCTGCGGCGACATCATGACCATGCCCGGCCTGCCCGCGGTGCCGGCTGCCAATGCCATTGACGTCGATGACGACGGCAGGATTACCGGCCTGTTCTGAGCTGGTCGAGCCAGGCCTCGCAAAGTGCCACGGCCTCCGCGGGCCGGAAGGTCGCCGGATCGAGGCACCACTCGAGCCACAGCCCATCGAGCAGCGCGGTCAGGCCGATAGCCTCGAGACGCGTGTTGATGCGTGAGTTGCCCGATTCACCGGCAAGATCCGCGAGCAGCGTGCCGAGCAGGTCGCCGTAGCCGCGCCCCTGCTGTTCGTGCACTGCACGCATCTCGGGCGATTGGCGGAACAGTCCCCAGAACACGATCCATGCTGTCAGGACTTGCGGATCGAGGCTGGGCGGAGAAAAGTTGGCTTTGAAGAACGCCCGGAGCCGCGCGCGCGGACTCGCCGGCGCGCGCAGGACTGCCGCCTCGAAACCCTGGGTCAGTTGCCGGCTGAAATGACGGTAGGCCTCCGCGACCAGCGCATTCTTGTTCGGGAAATGATGATTGATCAACCCGATCGACACGCCGGCTGCGGCGGCAATGCTGCGCACCGACAAGCCCTCATGACCGTGGTGCTTGAGGCTCTCGATAGTGGCTTCGACCAGTGCCTGGCGGCGAGCGCTGGCGATGCGGCGTTCGAATCGCGGCTTGTGCGCGGCGACGCGGCGCGATTGAGTGCGCGCGATCATTGTTGAACGATCGTACAGCAAGCCGGCAAACCCGGTCAATTCGCGCTGCGCAGTTCGAAACAGTGATGCGTCTTCGGGTCCCGCTCGAAATCCTTCGGAATGGTCCGACCTGTGATGTCGGTGACCGTAAGACCAGTCAGTGCCGACTGATCCAGCTGGAACCTGCGGAAGTTGGTCGAGAACAGCAGCAGCCCACCCGGCGCGAGGCGCGCCAGGGTCATGCGGATCAGTTGCACGTGATCGCGCTGCACGTCGAATTCATCCGCCATGCGCTTGGAATTCGAGAATGTGGGCGGGTCGAGGAAGATCAGGTCGTAGCGCGCACCATCGTCCTCTTCGAGCCATTGCAGGCAGTCGGCCTGGATGAAGCGGTGCGCATCGCCGCGAAATGAATTGACCTCCATGTTGCGCCGCGCCCAGTCGAGATACGTCCTGGACATGTCGACGCTCGTGGTCGAAAGCGCACCGCCGGCCGCGGCGTAAACCGTTGCGGCACCGGTGTAGCAGAACAGATTCAGGAATCGCTTGCCTGCTGCGGCCGCGCGAATGCGTGCGCGCGTCAGCCGATGATCGACGAACAATCCGGTATCGAGGTAATCGGTCAGGTTGACGAGAAACCGGAGTCCGCCCTCTGCGACGACCACGCGTTCGCCCTGATCGCCCTGCACTTGGTACTGGCTCTTGCCCTTTTGCGGCCGCCGCGTGCGCCAATAAATGGCGTCCGCCGCAAGATTCGTCACCTCGGGCAGCACCGAGATCGCCTCTTCGCGCCGGGCGCGGGCCCGATCGCGATCGACGGTTGCCGGTGGTGCGTACTCCTGCACGTACAACCAGCGCCCGGCCGAGCCTTGCGGATCGGACTGGTACAGGTCGATCGCAAAGGCATATTCAGGCATGTCGGCGTCGTACAGCCGATAGCAGGAAATCGCCTCCCTGCGCGCCCAGGACGCCAGGGTCTTCAGGTTCTTGCGCAGCCGGTTTGCGAACATCTGCGCGCCCGGGCGCGCCCGTGCGGACTCCCCGTCGATCACCGGTGGCCGGCCCGGCTCGCGGGTCACGACGAACTGCGACGGCTCGATCGAGAGCCGCAGCAACCGGCATTCGATCGGGCCATTCATCATCCGGTGCGTGCGTCGTGCATTGATCGCCAGTTCACGGCCGAGCGGCGGGTTGCCGGTGAATACGGCTGCCTCCCAGCCGCGATAGCCGGTCCGCAAACGCTCGCCGAGCAATTCATACAACGCGCGCAATGCCTCGGTTTCACCGATGCGTTCACCGTACGGTGGATTGACCGCAATGAGTCCCGTGGCGGTGGGCGCGGCCGGCAGGTTCGCCAGCTCGCAACGCTCGAACAGGATGCGATTGACGAGTCCCGCCCGACCGGCATTCGCCACGGCGTCCTGCAGCACCACCGGGTCGCGGTCGAAACCGCGGATCCGGCCGTGGGTCAGCAGCTGCGGATTGCTGCGCGATTCCGCCGCGCTGCGAATCGCGCACCACGCTGCCGAATCGTGCTGCTTCCAGCGCTCGAAGCCGAACTGCCCGCGAACCAGCCCCGGCGCGATGTCGGCAGCGATCCATGCCGCCTCGATCGCCAAAGTGCCGGAGCCGCACATCGGATCGACGAATGAGCCGCCGGTTGCTGCGATCGCCGGCCAGCCAGTACGCAGCAGGATTGCCGCCGCGAGATTCTCCTTGAGTGGTGCGGCACCCTGCCCGCCCCGATACCCGCGCCGGTGCAGGCTGTCGCCCGACAGGTCGATCGCAACGACAACCGCCCCGCGCGCCGCATGCACGTTGATGCGCAATGACGGCGCCGCACGATCGACCGACGGCCGCTGGCCGGTGTGGTCGCGAAACTGATCCACGACTGCGTCTTTCACACGTTGCGCGCCGAACTGCGTGTGACTGATGCCAGGCACGCTGCCGGAAAAATCCACGGCGAGCGTGTCGTCGACATTCATGTGCGCCAGCCAATCGATGTTTCGGAGCTGACGGTACAGGTCGTCGGCGTCGGCGACCGGGAACTCAGCGATGCGCCACAGCACCCGCAGGCCGACCCGCGACCACAGGCAAGTGCGGTAGGCCTCCGCCTGTGTCGCCTCACAATCGGCGCCGCCCTGCACTTCACGGACACTTGCGATGCCGAGCGCCGCAAGTTCCGCGGCCAGCAAGTCGGTCGTGCCGGGCGCAGCGGTTACGAAGAGTTTCGCCACAGTCATGGTTGATCCAGCTTCAGGAGTTCGGCGCCGCGCGTAGGTCGGTCCAGAAAGCCCAGCAGGATACGGTAGATTTCCGGGTCAAATACTGCATGGCGGCTTTGGAGCCCTGCGGATTCAGCGCCGCCCAGCAACTTTCCGACATAGCACCAGCGGTCGAAAACGCAGGTTTCCTCGACACCTCGCCAGTCCCGTTCTCGAATGCCGATCGGGCCGGGAAACGGCCAGTCGCGCCGCTTGAGGCCGGACAATGCGAGCCGCACGCGCAATGCATGCAGCGCAGCACGCTCCTGGCCGGCACAGACGCCGCGACAGCGGCCTAGTTGATAGGCGAGGCACGATCCCTCCGCACGCTCGAGACCGAGCGCCTTCGCGCAGAGTTCGTATTCGCGCAGCAGGCCATCGAGTGCGCGCCCGGCATAGCTGCGGCGGCGAAACATGCCGTAATCCTCGCCCGGATCGTCGGCTGGATCGATCCCGACGATGGTCGCCTGCGGGTCATTCGCATCGGCGCCCAGCCGGATCGCCCAGAACTCCTCGGTGCCGCGCAGGCGGCGGTTGAGTAGCGGCCTGCGTTCCTTGATGAGCCGTGCTTCGGTCACGAGTGCGCCGAACTCGCCGGCGGTCTCGATCCATGCGATGCGCCGTACCAGACGCGACAACTCCAGCTCGCGCCGCGCGCGCGGATCGGCGAAATGCGCAAGCACGCGGGTCGACAGGTTCTTCGCCCTGCCGACGTACAGCAGCGCGTCGTTTTCGCCGTAGAACAGGTACACGCCCGGACCCTCGGGCAGTTCGTCGGCGATCGAAGCATCGAGCTGGGGCGGCAGGCGTTGCGTGCCGCGCAACTTCCCGACAATCGTGGCCAACTGCTCCGCCGGCCAGCGCTCGCGGGCAATGCGCAGGAAATCGGCCAGCACCCGCGCATCGCCGAGCGCACGGTGCCGCGCATCGCAGGCGATGCCATGACGCCGCATCACCGCGTCGAGATTGTGGCCGTGTTCGTCGGGAGTCAGGGCGCGCGACAGGCGCACCGTGCAAAGCACCGGAGCGCGGAAACGCCGGCCCAGGCGGCGGAACTCGCTGCGCAGGAAACCATAGTCAAAACGCGCGTTGTGCGCGACGAACAGGCGGCCCTCGAGCCGTGACATCAGCAGGTCGGCAATCTCGTCAAAGCGCGGCGCGTCCGCAACCATCGCCTCGCTGATGCCGGTGAATTGCTGGATCACAAACGGGATGCGCACGCCAGGATTGACGAGTGTCGAGTACTCCTCGACGACCTGCCCGTCCCTGAGCAGCACGATGCCCGCCTCGATGACCCGGTCGCGCACCGCGTGGCCGCCCGTGGTCTCGAGGTCCACGCAGGCAATTTCGCCTGCGAACGGATGATCAGTCGGCGGCACCATCCAGCTTCAGGAGCGGTCCGTAAAGGTCGGGGCGGCGGTCGCGGAACAGGCCCCAGGCAAGGCGATAGCGGCGGATCTCATCGAGGTCAAAGCTCGCAGTCAGGATCTGCTCGCTGTGATCGTCGGCTTGTGCGATTACTTCGCCGGTGTGATCGGCAATGAATGAGTGTCCGTAGAACGTTACTTCGAGTTTTTCGCCGCGTTCCCTGCCAATGCGATTCGACGCCACCAGTGGCATCACGTTGGCGGCCGCATGACCCTGCATGGTGCGCTGCCAGTGCCAGCGCGAATCGAGCGTCGCATCCTGTGGCTCCGAACCGATCGCGGTCGGATAGAACAGGATTTCCGCGCCCGCCAGCGCCATCGCCCGCGCCGCCTCGGGAAACCACTGGTCCCAGCAAACCGCGACACCGAGCGCACCGAAGCGCGTCGGCCACACCTTGAAGCCCGTGTCCCCCGGCGAGAAGTAGAATTTCTCGTGATAACCCGGGCTTTCCGGAATATGCGATTTTCGATAGATGCCGAGCGTGCGACCGTCGGCGTCCACCATCACCAGCGTATTGAAATAGGCGTTATGCGCGCGCTCGAAAACCGACAGCGGCAGCACCACATTCAGTTCCGCCGCCACTCTCGCGAGGTGGCGGACCGCCGGGTTCTCGGCAATCGGCGTTGCGAGTTCGAAATGCTTTGCCAGGTGGTCCTTGCAGAAATACGGCGACTCGAACAGTTCCTGGATCAGGATCACGTTCGCGCCGCGCCGGGCCGACTCGCGGATCAGCCGCTCGGCGCTGGCAATATTGGCCTCGCGGTCCGTGCTGCAGGCCATCTGCGTCGCAGCAACAGTCACTTTCATGACAGGTCGAACCAGGTGGTCTTGAGTTCAGTGTACTTGTCCATCGCGTGCAGCGACTTGTCGCGGCCGTTACCGGACTGCTTGAAACCGCCGAATGGCACGGTGATGTCGGCTGCGTCGTAGCAGTTCACATACACCGTGCCGGCGCGCAGCGACTTCGCGACCCGGTGCGCAGTCGTGATGTCGCGGCTCCAGACCGCGGCCGTCAGGCCATACGAGACGTCATTGGCGATCTTCACCGCCTCTTCGACCTCCCGGAATGTGATCGCCGACAGCACCGGACCGAAAATCTCCTCACGTGCGATCCTCATCTGCATGGTCACATTGTCGAACACCGTGGGTTCGACGAAGTATCCGCCACTCTCCTCACGCACGCGCCGACCGCCGACGCGGAGATTGGCGCCGTCCTTGCGGCCGGATTCGATGAAGTTCAGGACCGTATTCATCTGCACCTGGTCGACGATCGCGCCGAGGCGCGTTTTCGGGTCGAGCGGATCGCCGGGCGCCATCGTGCGGCCGATCTCGACTATCTTCTCCAGCAGGGCGTCGCGGACCGATTCGTGCACGACCAGGCGCGACGCCGCCGAACACACTTCGCCCTGGTTGAAGAAGATGCCGTCGGCGGCCGCCTGCGCTGCGCGCTCGAGGTCCGGGACGTCGCCCAGCACGACATTGGGCGCCTTGCCGCCGCACTCGAGCCAGACGCGCTTCATGTTGGAGCGGCCAGCGTATTCGAGCATCATCTTGCCGACGCGGGTCGAGCCGGTGAAGGCAACGCAGTCGACGTCCATGTGCAACGCCAGCGCTTCACCGGCCGTGTAGCCGAAGCCGGGCACGACATTCAGCACGCCCTCCGGCAGGCCGGCCTCCATCGCGAGCTCGGCGATGCGCAACGCCGTCAACGGCGATTTCTCCGACGGCTTCAGCACCACGGAGTTGCCCGTCGCAAGCGCGGGTCCCAATTTCCAGGACGCCATCAACAGCGGGAAATTCCACGGCACGATCGCGGCGACCACACCCGACGGCTCGCGCGTGATCAGCGCCAGCGTTTCGTACGAGGTCGGAGCCACTTCGTCATAGACCTTGTCGATCGCCTCCGCATACCAGGCGATGCAATTTGCCGCCGCCGGGATGTCGACCTTGAGCGAGTCGACGATCGGCTTGCCCATGTCAAGGGTTTCTGTCAGCGCAAGTTCCTCGCGGTGTTTGCGAATCAGTTCGGCGAAGCGCAGCAACACCTTCTTGCGCGCAGCCGGCGCGCGCCGCGACCAGTGGCCGGCCTCGAATGCGCGCCGCGCACTGGCGACTGCCAGTTCGACATCCGTGGCGTCGCAGGATGCCACGCGCGCGATCGACTTGCCGGTCGCCGGATTGATGCTGTCGAATGTCGCGCCCGAGGCCGCGGGAACATACTTGCCGTCGATGAAGGCCTCGGTGCGCGGTGCGATCGTGGCCGCCCGCTCGTGCCAGTCCACCGCCTTCTGTTCACGATTCACGGCTATCGGCTCCTGTTCATCAGGCGCACGGCTTTCACTCTGGCGCTGACGTCGTTGGCCATTCGCAATTCCGCTGGTCTGGGCTATTAAACAGGACTCGCGTAATATCGCGTTTCCATCCGCTGAGTGTCAATTGCACATGAGCCCCGAAGCCGCCAGGCGCGCCTCGCTCGAAGCATTCTGGATGCCTTTCACGGCCAATCGGCAATTCAAGTCCGCGCCGCGCCTGCTCGCGCGTGCGGAGGGAATGCACTATTGGACCCCGGAGGGCCGCCAGGTGCTGGATGCGGCAGCGGGCCTCTGGTGCGTCAACGCCGGCCACTGCCGGCGCGAAATCACCGAGGCGGTGGCGACTCAGATTGCGACGATGGAGTATGCGCCGCCGTTCCAGATGGGGCATCCGCTCGCTTTCGAGCTTGCGAACACTCTGGTCGAGATCGCTCCGCAAGGCATGGACCATGTGTTCTTCACGAACTCGGGTTCCGAGTCGGTGGACACCGCGCTCAAGATCGCACTCGCCTGGCATCGCGTGCGCGGTGAAGGCGCTCGCACGCGCCTGATCGGGCGCGAACGTGGCTACCACGGCGTCGGCTTCGGCGGTATTTCGGTCGGCGGCCTGCCCAACAACCGCAAGTTCTTCGGCACACTGCTGCCCGGCGTGGATCATCTGCGCCACACGCACGACCCGGCCCGTAATCTTTTTTCACGTGGCCTGCCGGTCCACGGCGCCGAGTTTGCCGACGATCTCGAGCGCCTGGTCGCGCTGCACGATGCCTCGACGATTGCAGCCGTCATCGTCGAGCCGATCGCCGGCTCGACCGGCGTGCTGCTGCCGCCGAAGGGCTATCTGCAACGACTGCGTGAGATCTGCACAAAGCACGGCATCCTGCTGATCTTCGACGAAGTCATCACCGGCTTCGGACGCACCGGCTCGGCCTTTGCCGCCCAGGAATTCGGCGTGGTGCCGGACCTGATGACCTGCGCGAAGGGCCTGACAAACGGCGCCGTGCCGATGGGATGCGTATTGGTCCGTCGCGAAATCTACGATGCCTTCATGAATGGACCCGAGGGCACGATCGAGCTGTTCCACGGCTATACCTATTCGGCGCATCCGGTGGCTTGCGCGGCCGGACTCGCGACGCAGCGCCTGTACCGGGCCGGCCTGTTCGACCATGCGCGCGCCATGGCGCCCTACTGGAACGACGCCGTTCAAGCGCTGAAAGGCCGCCGCCATGTCATCGACCTGCGTGCCTATGGCCTGATTGCGGGAATCGAACTCGAACCGCGCGCCGGGGCGCCCGGCGCCCGCGGCTATGAAGTGCTGGTACAGGCTTTCGAGGCGGGCCTGCTGATCCGCACCACCGGCGATACGATCGCGATGTCGCCGCCGCTCATCCTGGAACGCGCCGACGTGGACCGGATTTTCGAAACGCTCGCCACGGTGATCGACCGGGTGGCATAAGTGCGGCCGAGCGGTATGATGTGTAAGCGCGCATCCGGTATCTTGGGAGAGAACACATGATGAACCAACTCAAGGCAGCGTGCCGCGTGGCACTCGCTGCGACCCTGTCGTTTCCATTCGTTGTGCATGCCCAGGAAACCCCGACCCAGGAAATCATCGGACTGGGAGAAGTGATCGTCACCGCCCAGAAGCGCCAGCAGTCGCTGCAAGACGTGCCATTGTCGGTATCCGCCTTCTCAGGCGAATTCCTGCAGGAGAGCCGCCTCGGCGACATGCGCGGCCTGGTGGACTTCACACCCGGATTCAGCGGCCGGACCGAGGACGGTTTCACCGATGCGCTGGCGATGCGCGGCATCGCCACCAACGATTTCGGCATCGGCGGCGATCCGTCGGTCGCGATCTTCACCGACGGCATCTGGTCAGGCCGTACCGGCGGCGTAACCACAGCTTTCTACGACATTGAGCGGGCGGAAGTCGTCAAGGGTCCGCAGGGCACACTGTTTGGGCGCAATTCGATCGCAGGCGCCGTCAGCATCATCACCAACAAGCCGGTCGGCGAGTTCGAGGCCGACACTGAACTGACCCTGGCCGACTACGATCATTTCGAGGCGACTGCTACGGTCAACGTGCCGCTCAGCGAGCGCTGGTCGGTGCGCGGCAGCTTCTATTCGCTGAGCAACAGCGGTTTCCTCGAAAATACCGAGGGCGGGGATGATCTGGGATTCCACGAGGTCCGTTCCGGCCGCCTGGCACTGCGTTACGCGGGCGACGCGGTCGATGCCGTGATCACGGCGTCCTATGAGGACCGTGACCAGGATCCGTCCGTGTACTGGGTGCCGGCGGCAGGCCTGCCGGTGGATCTGGTCTCGATCGACCTCGGCAACGACGGATTCGACCAGTCCGAAGTCTTTGAAATGCGGGCGAACATCGAGTGGTCGCTGCCAAGCGACTACACGTTCACGTCGTTGACCGGCTACAAGACTTTCAGTTTCGACTACCTGGAGGACTACGACGGCGGTCCGACCCATGTGAACGACTATCGCCAGATGAACGACGTCGACTACTTCAGCCAGGAATTTCGACTCGTGTCGCCGGACGACGGCAAATTGACCTGGTTCGCCGGCGCCAGCGTATACCGGGAGAAGATCGACGGTTTCTTCGAGTTCATCTACGACGAGGACGACCTGTGCCGCGCCGTCGGCATCACCGATGCGCCGGATTTCCTGGGTCCGGTGGCCGGCTGCGACGATCTGAATTTTGAGGATTACTGGGGTGATGACATCGACCCGGGCGACCTGCTGACGGACAAGGCGGAACAGAGTTTCGTCAACGTGGAAAGCGAAGGCTGGGCGGTCTACGGCGATTTCTCCTTCGATTTGCGCGACGACCTGGAGCTGACCGTCGGTGCCCGTTACACCTACGACGAGAAGAAGATCGAGAGCACGGTACTGGACAGCGGCGGTGCACTCGGCAACAACTTTAATTACGAGTTCTACACCGATGGTTCTGTCCGCAGCCAGGCGAACTGGAGCGATTTCACGCCGCGCCTCGCATTGAGCTATGAGGCGAGCGAAGATGTGACGCTCTACCTGAACGCAGCCAAGGGCTACAAGTCCGGCGGCTTTGCGACTTTCGGCTTCGACCTGCATGGTCAGGACATCACTCCCGAGGGCGCTGCGCCGCCCGGTACAACACCGGTCGTGTTCAACCCGGAGGAAGTCGAGAGCTTCGAGCTCGGCGCCAAGACACGCCTGCTGAACAACACGTTGCAGCTCAACGCGGCGCTGTTCCTGTACAACTACACCGACCTGCAGTTGGTCTATTTCGATACCGGCTCGTCGCTCGTCGCAAATGTCGGCGAGGCCCGCGGCCAGGGTCTCGAAGCCGACCTGCGCTGGGTGCCGAACGCGAACTGGAACCTCTTCATGGGCCTGTCCTTGCTCGATACCGAGATCACAGATGCGACCGAAATCGAGGCACTCGGTGCCTGCGGCGCGTGCGCTGGCAACAACCTGCCGTTTGCGCCGGAAATCAGCACATTTGCGATCCTGACCTACCGCCACCCGCTGCCGTCCGGCGAAATGTTCGTGACCACCGAGCACGTCTACCGGTCGGAAATGTTCGGCGGCCCGGACAATATCCAGGACGCGGCGGTGGACAGCTGGAACGAGTTCAACTTCCGGATCGGCTACCGCAGCGATTCCGAATGGTGGGCCACGCTCTGGATCGAGAATGCGTTCAACGAGGAATACTTTGAACGCGGCTGGGAGAATGCCGACGCCGACAACCAGTTCGGCTATGGCCTGTTCAATGAGCTGGTGTGGCCGTCGCGTCCGCGGACCGTCGGCGTGACTGTCGGCAAGAGCTGGAAGTAGCGATCAGCCGGCGGAATCGCCGGTTCAGGCCGGTTTCGCGGCTTCGAAAATCGCATAGCGCTTGCGCGCGGGTTCCACCGTTTCCCAGGTGCCGCTGAAACCGGCGGGTATGACCCATGCATCGCCGGCATTGAATTGCCAGCGCTTTCCATCGGCGGACGTGATCACGACCCGCCCCTCCAGCAGGTGACAGAACTCGTTCTCGGTGTAGTCGATCTTCCATTTGCCGACGCTGCTCGCCCAAGTGCCGGCGGAAAACTGCCCGCTCGGGTCGCTGAAGTAGTTGCGCGCTGAGGTCTTGGGCTCGCCCTTCAGCACACGGTCGGGCGCCGGCGCCGATTCCTCGCCTTTCATGTTGCGCCGGAAGTCCACGATCGTCGGGTTCGTCATCGCCATCTCCATATTCCTTCGGCCGGATTGTAATGCCTGGCATGCACCGACATTCGGGCGTAGGATGAGTTTGCCGCCCGCCACCCCGCGCGTGGCGCCCGGCCAGCGAGGTATCGCGCCGTGGGCAATCGTCTGCAACCGATCGTCGGAAACTGGTACTCGCACCGCGACAAGGGTGCGATGTTCCAGGTCGTTGCGCTGGACGAGCTTGCGGGCACCATCGAGATCCAGGAATTTGACGGCGGCCTCGACGAACTCGAAGTTGACGAGTGGCGCACGCTCGCGGTGGATTCGGCTGCGCAGCCTGAGGACTGGGGCGGGCCACTCGACGCTGTCGAACCGGACGAATTCGGCTATACCGACCTCGCAGAATCAGCCGTGCCCGCCGATGCACTCGAATCTGCGATTGCCACCTGGGAACAGATCGTCGAGGACAACGACCTCGACGAAGACCCGATCCACTAGATCGGCGGCAGGACCATCGGTGCCGGACTGCGGCGACGCGGAACCGGCGAACGGAATCCCGCCGGTTTCAGCACCAGCACATCGCAATCGAGGCGATCGATCACGCGTTCGGCCGTGCTGCCGACGAACAGGCGCCTGATGCCGCTGCGTGAGATGGCGCCCATCACGACGATCCCGGCCTCGATACGCTGCGCAATCGCGACTATTTCGTCCGCGGCACTGCCGGCGCGCAGGTGACGGCGCCGTTCCGGCAGATTGTATCGTTTCACCAGTGCGCCGAATTCCTGCCGGATCCGTTCGAGCTGTCGGGCCGAGACATTGACCGGCAGCGGCACTGGTTCCATCAGCACACCCGACGTGAATGGTGTCGCCACCTGATAGACATGGGCCGCGTGCAGCGACCCATGGCAGCTCTGCGCAAGATCTGCTGCCATTGCGAGGATGTCGGCATCCAGTTCCGCGGGCTTGGCATAGGCGTGCATCGGGTCGACCGCGGCAAGAACCCGTGCACGCTCATAAGTACGCGCAGTCTTGACGAACAGCACCGGGGGCGGGCAGACGCGGATCAGCTGCCAGTCGGTGTTGGAAAGCACGATGCGTGCGAGCCGCGTGTGCCGGTGGCTTTCGACCACGACCAGGTCGGATTTCTCGCGCAGCACCTCGCGCACGATGCTCTCGTGGACCGGATAGTCCCAGCGCACGCGAATCCGCACCTTGATACCGTCACGCAGGAGCGGTGTGGCGACCGTAGCAAGCCGCTGCTTGCGCAGCCGCACGGCGGCCTCGATGTTGTGCTCGAGCCGATCGGGATCGATCAGGGCTTCGCCCGATATCGCCGAACTGTAGAGACTGTGGAACAGCGTCAGCGTGCCGCCACTCTGCCGGGCGAGCACTGCCGCCTTGGCGAGCGCCGGGGAATTCTTCGTGCCGCAGTCTGCGATCGCGACCAGGATACGCTGGAAGTTCATGGCGCATGCTCCACTTTTCATGCCTATGCTGCACCCTGCGCGGCATCGGTACAATGGAGGCCGGATTCCGGGAGGTCGGCGTGAACAACAACGAATCACTGGTCGCGCGGCGTCAGGCAGCAGTCGCACGCGGAGTCTCGATGGCGCACCCGATTTTCATCGAGCGTGCAGAAAACGCGCTGTTGTGGGATGCCGAAGGTCGTCGTTACATCGATTTCGCGGGCGGTATTGCGGTGCTCAATACCGGACACCGGCATCCGCGCGTGCTCGAGGCGGTCCGCGCCCAGCTCGAAAAAGTCACGCACACCTGCTTCCAGGTGACCGGTTATGAACCCTATGTGGCGCTCTGCGAACGTCTGAACCGGCTCGCACCCGGGCCCGGCCCGAACAAGACGCTTTTGATGACGACCGGCGCCGAGGCGATCGAGAATGCCGTCAAGATCGCGCGCGCCAGCACCGGCCGCTCGGCAGTGATTTCATTCGCCGGCAGCTTCCACGGCCGGACCCTGATGGCGCTCGCGCTGACCGGCAAGGTCGAACCCTACAAGACCGGTTTCGGCCCCTACCCGGCCGAGGTCTATCACGTGCCGTTTCCGAATGTGCTGCACGGCGTGTCGACCGACGATGCGCTTGATGCGTTCGGCATGCTGTTCAAGTGCGATATTGCACCCGACCGCGTCGCCGCGATCGTGTTCGAACCGGTCCAGGGCGAAGGCGGCTTTTATATTGCACCAAAGGATTTCGTGCAGCGGCTGCGTGAATTGTGCGACCGCCATGGCATCCTGCTGATCGCCGACGAGATCCAGAGCGGCGCAGGCCGCACCGGCCGGATGTTCGCGATGGAGCATTACGGCATCGCTGCCGACATCACGACGCTCGCCAAGTCCCTTGCCGGCGGCTTTCCGCTGTCGGCCGTGGTCGGCCGCGCCGAGGTCATGGATGCCTGCGCCCCCGGTGGACTCGGCGGCACCTATGCCGGCAATCCGGTCGCCTGCGCGGCAGCGCTCGCGGTGCTCGACGTGTTCGAGCAGGAGCACATATTCGAGCGTGCCGACCGGCTGGGAGAAATGATTGGGGGCGCTCTCAATGCGCTTGCGGCGCGTCACCCCGAAATCGCCGAGGTGCGCCGGCTCGGCGCGATGATCGCCTTCGAACTCTGTGACCACGGCGACCCGCATCGTCCCGCGGCCGAACTGACGAGGCGGTTGACCGCGCGCGCGCGGGAACTGGGCCTGATCCTGCTGTCCTGCGGGGTCTATGGCAACGTCGTGCGCATCCTGGTGCCGATCACGGCCGAGGACGCGATCGTCGCGGAAGGGCTCGAACTGCTCGCACAGGCTGCGGCCGAGGTGCTGACGGACGCGACCGCGCAGGTGCCGCGCCTGCGCCCCGCACTCTGACCGGTTTCAGCTCGCCTTTTTCGCCGCGATGTAGTCGTCCACGAGGTCCTCGAGGATCGCCAGTGGCACCGCGCCGTTCTTCAGCACGGCGTCGTGGAAATCGCGGATGTCGAATCGTGCGCCGAGTGCGCTCCTGGCCTTTTCCCGCAATTTCAGGATCTTGATCATGCCGATCTTGTATGACAGTGCCTGCCCCGGCATATCGATATAGCGCTCGGTCTCCTTGGTCGCATCCTCTGGAGTCATCGGGTTGTTCGCGAGCAGGTAGTCGATCATCTGCTCGCGTGACCATTTCTTGGCGTGGGCACCGGTGTCGACCACCAGCCGGCAGGCACGCATCATCTCGTTCTGCAGCCGGCCGAAGTCGTGCAGCGGATCGGTGAACTGGCCCTGCTCCTTGGCCAGGCGCTCCGCATACAGGCCCCAGCCCTCGATGTAGGCGCCGAAAAACGCGAATTTCTGGAAGGTCGGTACGTTCTGCAGTTCCTGCTGGATCGCGACCTGAAAGTGGTGGCCTGGCGCGCCTTCGTGGTAGGCCACCGTCTCCATGTCGTGCTTCTGCCGCGTCGCCATGTCCTTCAGGTTCACGTAGTAGATGCCGGGCAGGCTGCCATCGGGCGTCGGCCGGTTGTAGAACGCGATCGGCGCCGTTTCCTCGCGCCATTCCTCGACCCGGCGGACCTCGAGCGGCGCCTTCGGCAGCACGTTGAAATACTTGCCGACATCGGAATAGATGGCGTCGATGTAGGCCTTCGACTGGTCGAGGTAGTCCTGCCGTCCTGCATCCGTATTCGGATAGAAATTGGCCGGGTCCGTGCGCAGGTGGCTGAAAAACGCCGGCAGGTCGCCCTGGAAGCCGACTTTCCGCATGATCGCCTGCATCTCGCCGCGGATACGCGCGACTTCATCGAGCCCGATCCGGTGGATCTCGTCGGCGCCGAGTTTCGGCTCCGTGGTCCAGAACTCGATCCGGTTCTTGTAGTAAACGTCGCCGTCCGGCAGCTTCCAGACGCCGTTCGGCCCGGGCGACTTGCTGCGCAGGCTTTCGATGGCGGTCAGCATTGCCTCGACCCCCCCGCGCATCGGACCGCGCATCGCCGCGATGCCGGCGTCCAGCAGCCGCTGCTTCTCCGGATCCGCGATCGCCAGCTTGTCCACCTTGCCGCGGAAATCGGCCAGGATTGCCGAATCCTTGCCGCTGCCGTCGAATGGCTCGCCGGTCAGCACATTCCGGCCGTCGGCCAGCACCGGGTCGAAGGAGTACGAGGTCGGCACGATGCCGCGATCCGCGGCGAGGTTCATGATCTCGATGGACTGCCGATAGGTGAGCTCGATGGCGGCAAGACGCGAAACATAGGCCTCGGCATCGGGCACGTCGTCCACCCGATGGACGTTCTGCATGAACGTGACCAGCGACGTCACGGGATTCGACATGGTCTGGAAGGCGTAGTTGTGGAAGCGCCACGGGAAATCCCGCAACGCCGTTTCCTGCAGAACCTCGAAGATCCGGTAGCTGACCTTGGTCCGTTCGGAGAGCGCGTCATACCTGAATTCGGACCGCAGCCGCGCGAGGTC
>JANNTO010000116.1:0-3672 GCA_031403675.1 Gammaproteobacteria bacterium
GACTGAAGGAGACCGTGATCTTTGCCGACCGCTTGATGTACACGGGCTTCTCGTATGCGACCCGTGCCGCGATCTCGATCGGCGTGGACGACATGATGGTGCCGCCGCAGAAGGTGAAGATCCTGGTCGGTGCCGAGCGCGAAGTGAAGGAGATCCAGGACCAGTACGAGTCCGGCCTCGTCACCAACGGCGAACGCTACAACAAGGTCGTCGACATCTGGTCCCGTGCCAACGACCAGATCGGCAAGGCGATGATGGACCAGCTGCGTTATGAAGAAGGCACCGACCGCAAGGGCAAGAAAGTGCAGCAGGGTTCGTTCAACTCGATCTTCATGATGGCCGACTCCGGCGCGCGCGGCTCGGCTGCGCAGATTCGGCAGCTGGCCGGCATGCGCGGCCTGATGGCGAAGCCGGACGGTTCGATCATCGAGACGCCGATCACGGCGAATTTCCGCGAAGGCCTGAACGTGTTGCAGTACTTCATCTCGACCCACGGCGCCCGCAAGGGCCTCGCGGACACCGCGTTGAAGACCGCAAACTCGGGCTACCTGACGCGCCGTCTGGTGGACGTCGCGCAGGACCTGGTCGTGACGCTGACCGACTGCGGCACCGAGCGCGGGCTTGAGGTCACGCCGATCGTCGAGGGCGGCGACGTGGTCGAGGGTCTCGGCGAGCGCGTGCTCGGCCGCGTCACCGCGACCGAAGTGCCGAAGCCCGGTTCCGACGACGTGCTGGTTCCTGCTTCGACCCTGATCGACGAGCAGTGGGTGCAGGAACTCGAGAGCCACGGCGTCGACCAGATCAAGGTGCGTTCGCCGATCACCTGCGAGGTGCGCTACGGCGTCTGCGCCATGTGCTACGGGCGCGACCTGGCGCGCGGCCGGCTGATCAGCATCGGCGAGGCGGTCGGCGTGATCGCCGCGCAGTCGATCGGCGAGCCCGGCACGCAGCTGACGATGCGGACCTTCCACATCGGCGGCGCCGCATCCCGTGCCGCTGCCATCTCGCTGATCGAGATCAAGGGCAAGGGCAAGTTGCGCTTCCACAACGTCAAGTCGGTGCGCCATGTGAAAGGCCATCTGGTGACCACGTCCCGCTCCGGCGAGATCGGCGTCATCGACGAGTTTGGCCGCGAGCGCGAGCGCTACAAGATTCCCTATGGCGCAATGATCGTCGCCGATGAAGGCGGTGCCGTGGTGCCGGGCCAGATCGTGGCCAATTGGGATCCACACACCCACCCGGTCGTCACCGAAGTCGCGGGCTTCATCCGCTTCAACGATTTCGTTGACGGCGTCACTGTGCAGTCGCAGGTGGACGAAGTCACCGGCCTGTCCTCCGTCGAAGTGCTGGATCCGAAGCAGCGTTCTGCCGCGGGCCGCGACCTGCGTCCGGTATTGAAGCTGGTGAATGCGAAGGGTAAGGAAGCCACCTTCGCCAACACCGACATCCCGGCGGTGTACACCTTGCCGGCCGGTGCACTGGTTTCTCTTGAAGACGGAGCCAAAGTGTCGGTCGGCGACGTCATCGCACGCATTCCGCAGGAATCGTCGAAGACCCGCGACATTACCGGCGGCCTGCCGCGCGTCGCGGATCTGTTCGAGGCACGCAAGCCCAAGGAACCGGCAATTCTTGCCGAAGTGACCGGCACGGTCAGCTTTGGCCGTGAGACCAAAGGCAAGCGCCGCCTGGTCATCACCGGCGAGAACAATGATCGCTACGAGGAGCTGATTCCGAAGTGGCGGCAGCTCAATGTGTTCGAAGGCGAGCATGTCGAGCGCGGCGAAGTCATCGCGGAAGGCGAGCCGAACCCGCACGACATCCTGCGCCTGCAGGGTGTGGCGGCGCTCGCCAACTACCTGACGCGCGAGATCCAGGACGTCTATCGGTTGCAGGGCGTGAAGATCAACGACAAGCACATTGAGGTAATCGTCCGGCAGATGCTGCGCAAGGTCGAGATCAAGGAGCCCGGCGACACGGTGTTGCTGCGCGGCGAGCAGCTCGAGCGTGCGCGTCTGCTCGAGCTCAATGACCGCATCGGCCGCGAGGGCAAGCGGCAGGCGGTCTACGAGCCGATGCTGCTCGGCATTACCAAGGCCTCGTTGCAGACCGACTCCTTTATATCGGCGGCCTCGTTCCAGGAGACCACTCGCGTGCTGACCGACGCGGCAGTGCGTGGCATCAAGGATGACCTGCGCGGCCTGAAGGAAAACGTCATCGTCGGCCGGCTGATCCCGGCCGGCACCGGCTTCTCCTTCCACGCCCAGCGGCGCAAGAAGCCCGGTGACGAGGCGCACCGCGGATTCCTCGATTCGAGTGCCGAAGTCGCCGGCGAGGAGCCGGCCGTGACGGAGGCAGTTGCGGAATGAAAACAAGGCCTTGGGCCCGGTATCGGCCGGGCCCGGGGCACCGCTTGACGCGTCAAAGGCCCGGTCTCTACAATCGCGGGCCTTTTTAGCCCTCGCCCCGGTATACGGGCGGCGGCGGAATCGCACCGATGTATCCGGGCCGCCACAGGGCGGCCCGGCGTTTCATGCGTCCGGCAATACCGCCGGCGTGACGGCTGAAGGGACTTATGTCGACGACCAACCAGTTGATCCGTGGCGGCCGCCTGGGGGCCACTTACAAGTCCAAGGTGCCGGCGCTGCAACGCTCGCCGCAGCGCCGCGGCGTTTGCACGCGCGTCTACACGACCACGCCGAAGAAGCCGAACTCGGCACTCCGCAAAGTCGCCCGCGTGCGCCTGACCAATGGCTATGAAGTCACCAGTTACATCGGCGGCGAAGGCCACAATCTGCAGGAGCATTCGGTAGTGATGATCCGCGGCGGTCGCGTCAAGGACCTGCCGGGCGTCCGCTATCACACGATCCGCGGCACGCTCGATTGCGCCGGTGTCACCGACCGCAAGCAGAGCCGTTCGAAGTACGGCGCCAAGCGCCCGAAGAAATAAAGAGCAGGGGTAGAATCAATGTCTCGTCGCACATCCGCACCGACGCGCGTCATTCTTCCGGACCCGAAGTTCGGAAGCCAAATGCTGGCGAAGTTCATGAACATGGTCATGACGAGCGGGAAGAAATCCGCCGCCGAGCATATCGTCTATGGCGCGATCGACCGCATTTCTGAGAAGACCGAGCGCCGCGGCGATGCTGCGCTCGAGTTGCTGACCGCGGCGCTCGAGAACGTCAAGCCGGCCGTCGAGGTCAAGTCGCGTCGCGTCGGCGGCGCCACCTACCAGGTGCCGGTCGAAGTACGGCCGAGCCGCCGGCAGACGCTCGCGATGCGCTGGCTGATCGAAGCCGCGCGCGCGCGCAGCGAGAAGTCAATGGCGCACCGGCTCGCTCACGAATTGATGGACGCTGCGGAGAATCGCGGCACGGCCGTGCGCAAGCGCGAAGACACGCACCGCATGGCGGAGGCCAACAAGGCCTTCGCGCACTATCGCTGGTAAAGATGCTCATGGCTCGCCACACGCCCATCGAGTACTACCGGAACATCGGCATTTCCGCGCACATCGACGCCGGAAAGACCACGACGACCGAGCGTGTGCTGTTCTATACGGGCGTGTCGCACAAGATCGGCGAAGTGCACGACGGCGCGGCCGTCATGGACTACATGGAGCAGGAACAGGAGCGCGGCATCACGATCACCGCCGCGGCCACGACCTGCTTCTGGAAG
>JANNTO010000117.1:0-10998 GCA_031403675.1 Gammaproteobacteria bacterium
GCGGGTCGATGCTGAACCCGCCTAGCCATATCCGCCGCCGCCCGGTGTTTCGATCACGATTTCGTCACCTACGCCGACTTCCATGCTCGCGCAGGCGGGCAGTTCGACCGTTTCCCCGCTGTTGCGCATCAACCGATTGACGCCGGTCGCGCCGCTGCCGCCGCCCGCGAGTCCGAACGGCGCGATGCGGCGGTGGTTGGACAGGATCGCGGCAGTCATCGGCGCGCGGAATTCGATGCGACGCACGAGACCGTCGCCACCCTGCTGCGCACCGGCGCCGCCCGAGCCGCGGCGATAACGGAACTCGCGCACCAGCACCGGGTGACGCGACTCCAGTACTTCGGGGTCGGTCAGGCGGGAATTGGTCATATGCGTCTGCACACCGGAGGCGCCATCGAAACCAGGGCCTGCACCGGCGCCGCCCGCGATGGTTTCGTAGTACTGGTGATTCGCATCGCCAAAGGTGAAGTTGTTCATCGTGCCCTGCGAAGCCGCCTGCACGCCGAGCGCCCCGTACAGCGCATCCACGATGCATTGTGAGGTCTCGACGTTGCCGGCGACCACCGCGGCGGGCGGTACCGGGTTCAGCATCGACCCGCGCTCGACCTGGATGGTGAGCGGCCGCAGGCAGCCTTCATTCAATGGCAGATCCGAGTCCACCAGCGTGCGGAACACGTACAACACGGCCGCCGTGCAGACTGCCAACGGCGCATTGAAGTTGCCGGGACGCTGCGGTGAGGTGCCGGTGAAATCGATGACGGCACTGCGATTCTCGCGATCGACGCGCACCGCGACCTCGATGATGCTGCCGTCGTCCATTTCATAGCGCCGCTGGCCGTCGTCGAGGCGTTCGATCACCGCGCGCACGCAGGCTTCCGCGTTGTCCTGGACATGAGTCATGTAGCTTGCAACCGTCTGGCGTCCAGAGCGCCGGATCAGGGCAGCAAGTTCCTGGACGCCGCGCGCATTGGCGGCCAGCTGCGCCTTGAGATCCGCGACGTTCTGGTCGGCATTGCGCGCGGGCCAGGGGCCGTCGGCGAGCATTTCGCGAAGCTGCGCTTCGCGGAGCCTGCCGTCGTCCAGCAGCAGGAAATTGTCGAACAGCACGCCTTCCTCGTCGATCGTGCGGCTCGCCGGTGGCATCGAACCCGGCGTGATGCCGCCGATGTCGGCGTGATGCGCGCGCGAGGCGACGAAGAACGCGGGTGCGGAGTCTTCCGCGACGAACACCGGACTTACCACCGTCATGTCCGGAAGATGCGTGCCGCCGGCGTAGGGCGCATTCAGCAACCAGGCGCGGCCGCGTCGCATTTCCGCGGCGTTGGCAGCCATGACGGCGCGCACGCTCGCGCCCATCGATCCGAGATGCACCGGCATGTGCGGCGCATTGGCAATCAGTGCGCCACCAGCGTCGAACAGTGCGCACGAGAAGTCCAGCCGCTCGCGAATGTTGATGGACACTGCGGTCGCCTGCAGCACCGCACCCATCTGTTCCGCAACCTGCATGAAGCGATGATTGAAGAGTTCGAGCTGCGCCGGGTCCGGGCGGCTGCTATCGGTCTCGGTCGCCGGTCGCCCTGTGGGCCGCAGCAATCGCAGGCTGCCGTCAGCCAGGCATGCCGCGTTCCAGTCGGCTTCGACGACCGTCGTGGAGTTGGGTTCGACGATCAATGCCGGACCTGAAATGCTGCTGCCTTGCGCAATGGCGCTGCGATCGAATAATAGAACTTCGCGCCAGCCGTCAAACCAGACGCGCACTGGCCGCGGCGCGGTGGAACGCGTTGCGCCGGCATCGATCGCGCCCGGCTGATCACCGGCAATCAGCGCCTCGGCCTGCAAGGTCGCGACGATCGGGTCGGTGGATGCGGGCGCAAAGCCGAAGCGTTGCTCGAACCGTTCGCGAAACTGCCGGATGAGACCGGGCAGGGGACCGCATTCGATTTCCAGCGCTGTTTCCGTGCCCGGCGCGCGGATTTCCAGCACGCGGCGTATCTGTACATCGGCGGCGGATGCGCCCTGTGCGACCAGGGTCTCGATCAGCGGCGCGGTCAGCGCGGCGAACTCATCTTCGAGCCTTGCGGCGCTGAGCATGCCGAGCGGTTGTTCGATGCTGCGGCGTCGCGTCAGGCGCCGGTCGGCGAGACCAATGCCCCAGGCCGACAGCACGCCGGCGAGCGGATGGATCAGGATTTCCCTGATGCCGAGTGCGTCGGCAACGCGGCAGGCATGCTGTGGCGCGGCGCCGCCATAACAACACAAGGCGAATTCGGCCGGATCATGGCCCAGACGCACCGACACGTGACGGATCGCGCGCGCCATTGACTCGATCGCGACCTCGAGAAATCCGGATGCAAGGCGCTCGGCTCCCGTTTCGAAACCGGTCGCGGCCGAAACAATCGCCGCCAGTTCCTTGAACCTGCGTCGCACGATGCCAGCGTCGAGCGGTTGATCGCCGTGCGGGCCGAATAGCGCCGGGAAATCCTCGGGCCGGATCCGGCCGAGCAGGACCTGCAGGTCGGTGACGGTCAGCGGCCCACCGTTGCGATAGCAGGCCGGGCCCGGCCGCGAACCCGCCGACTGCGGGCCGACCCGTAACCGGCCGCCATCGAATGCCAGCACCGAGCCGCCGCCGGCGGCGACGGTGTGGATATTCATCATCGGCGCCTGCAGGCGCACGCCGGCAACCAGCGTCTCATATCGTTGCGGCAGCACGCCGTCATACAGTGCGACGTCGGTGGACGTGCCGCCCATGTCGAACGCGATCAACTTGGGGCGCGCGAGTGTCGACGCAATGCGTGCGGTCGCGACCAGGCCGCCCGCTGGTCCTGAAAGAACCGCGTTGCAGGCGCGAAATGCCTCCGGCGCCACGAGGCCGCCGTTGCTCTGCATGAACTGCAGGCGGACATCCTGGTGGCGCGGCCCAAGTCCCGCGCGAAAATTGCGCACGTAACGCGTGAGCAGAGGCGTCAGGTACGCATCCACGACCGTCGTGTCACCGCGGCTCACGAAGCGGATCAATGGCGACGCTTCATGCGAAGCAATAACCTCGTCGAAGCCGATACGCCGCGCCAGTGCCGCGGCCTGCTGTTCGTGTCCGCTGTGGCGATAGCCATGCAGGAATACGATGGCGATGCTCGCGATGCCCGCGCTGCGCAATCTCGTCAGCTGGGCCGCAAGATGCGCTTGGTCGAGCGGACGCAGGATTTCGCCCGTGGCGGTCACGCGTTCGTCGGCTTCGACCACCTCACGGTAGAGCGGGGCGGGCAACTCGATGCGAAGACGGAACAGGTGCGGCCGGTTCTGGTAGCCGATGGCGAGCGCATCGCCGAAGCCTGAGGTAGTAACCAGCGCGGTCGGCACGCCCTGACGTTCGAGCAAGGCATTGGTCGCAACCGTCGTGCCAATGCGGATCACCTCGATCGATGCGTCCGGACCGCCATGGCGTTCGAACAGTGCGAGGATGCCGGCGACGCCTGAATCGCGCCCGTTGCCTGCGCTGTCCGACAGGCGCTTGTCGACGATCAGCCGGCCGTCCGGCGCACGGCCGATGATGTCCGTGAAGGTGCCGCCACGGTCAATCCAGAACTGCCAGCCGCGTTTTGCGATCATGCACGGGACTCGTGGCGATCGCGGAAGTGTACAACTTCGTCGCGGTCACGATCCTGCGTATATTGCGCGCAGTCGTTCCAGCGCGCCGCCCGCGAGCCGCTCGCAGGCATCGCGGTAGCCGATGTCGATCGCGCGATCCATCGATTTCCAATCGAGCAGGTCGAGGGATTCAAGCGCTGGCGTCAGCAGCAGATCGCTCTGGCCGCGGCGCAACTGCGTCGAGGTCCTGCTGTTGACCATGCCGCAACGCCACAGGATCTGCAGGATATTTGGTCGCTTGTGGCCGCTATGCTTGCGACGGAACAGGTTCCAGACGGATGGCGCCTCGGTCGCCTCGATGTCGGTCGTGAATGCGCGGTCGGTGCCGACGTCCACTCCGATGACCGGGCCGCGGCCCTTGGCGCGCATGACATCCACCGGCAGGTTGTTCATCGCGCCGCCGTCCACGTAAACCTCGCCGCCGTGAAACACCGGCGGCAGCACGCCGGGGATCGCGACGGATGCGCGCAGCCAGCGCCACAGCGGACCCTGCTGATGCACTGCGACGCAGCCGGTGGTCAGATTGGACGAGACGCAGAAGAACGGCAGCGGCAGGTCTTCGATGTCGATGTCGCCGAGTTCACGACGGAGCAGCAAGCCCACCTTGCGGCCCGAGACCAGTGAGACCAGCGGCAGCGTGTAATCAGAGAGTGGGTTGGTGTCGACGAAACTGCGGCGGAATCGTTCGACCAGTTCCGCGTCGCTCCAGTCGGCCGCGACCCCCGCGGCCAGGATGCCGCCCATGCTGGTGCCGCCGACCAGGTCGATCGGCACGCCATGCTCCCGCAGCGCCTTCACGACGCCCAGATGCGCGAAGCCGCGCGCGCCGCCGCCCGACAGCACGAGCCCGACCGCGCGACCGGTCAGCAGCCGCACGATCCGTTGGTAATCGCGCGGCCCGCGCAGGTGGTGGAATGGCATGGGCGGCAATACCGAGCGCCAGCGCGACGCGGCGCCGTTCACGATGGCGCCTTCGTGCAGCAGCAACAGTTCTGCTCGGCGCGCGGCGCCATCCTGCCAGTCCTGGCCGGGCCAGGCGCCGGGTTCATCGGTCGCGCGCGCGATCAGCAATACGACATCGGCCTGCCGCAGGCACAGGCGGGTCCAGGGCGTATCGCCCGCATCCGCGACATAGACCACGAAATCGTTGCGCGCTTCGAGTTCGTGGAACCATTGCGAACTGTGGCTGCCGGCGCGCTGGCTGCCGACGACGTCCACGCGGCCAAGACGGGCCAGCGCCGCCGAGAAGACTGCGGCGCGGTCGACAATGTCGATGCCGCCATGCTGCGGCACCATCGCGATCGTGCGCGGCATCATCTGCAGCTCCTGGTTCGCACCGACGCCTTCGAGCCGCAGCATTGCGAGGCGCGCGAGACGCAGGATCGCTTCCGGATGACCGAGCAGCACGCGCTCGAAAGTTCCCGCGGACAGCATGGCCAATTCCGAATCGCGCAGCGCCCGCACAGTTGCGGTGCGGGGCCTCGAGACGATCAGCCCCAATTCGCCGACGCTTTCGCCCGCGGCGATGCGCCCGACCAGTTCCCCGTCCGGCGCAAAGGCGCCGAGGCAGCCGCTGACCACGAAATAGACCGCATCGGCCGGGTCGCCCGCATCGAACAGCAGCCGGCCACCAGGCAATGAAATCCACTCGAGTTCAGCCACCGCGGCATCGACGATGCTTTTTGGCAGTCCGGAGAACAACGGCAACGCAGCAAGCATTGCCCAGGGGTTCGCCCGCGGGTCGATCTGGGTGCGGTCATCCTCGGCGTCCACTGCAAGCGGACGATATCACGCGGCGTGACCGACGCTAGAATTGCCGCCCATGACTGTGACCGACCGCAAGCTGCTGGAACGCATCTGGAAGGCCGTCGCCGCGATTCCGCGCGGCCAGGTCGCGAGTTACGGCAGCATCGCGCAACGCGCCGGCCTGCCGCGCCGCGCGCGGTTCGTCGGCCATGCGTTGAAGGTCGCGCCCGCCAGCCTGAAACTGCCCTGGCATCGCGTGCTCAATGCAGCGGGCAGGATCAGTATCCCGGCTGGTTCGAAGGCGCACCGGATGCAGCGCAGGCTGCTTGAGGAGGAGGGCGTGCTGTTTCGCAATGGCCGGGTGGACCGCAAGGCCATGGGCGGGGAACCGGATCTCGACGCGCTGCTGTGGCGGCCGCGCCCGGACTGATACCATCGGACCCGGCAGTCAGCGGAGCGCATCATGGCGAGTCGTCACGTGGTTTTCTCGCACGGCCTCGAAAGCGGCCCATGGGGAACCAAGATCTCTGCGATGTCCGAGGTCGCGAAGAGTGAAGGCTGGAATGTCGATTCGGTCGACTATCGTGGCGTCAATGATCCGCGCGACCGGGTTACGCGACTGCTGAGTTTCTGCCGCGACATCCGCGGCGACCTGGTGCTGGTCGGCTCGAGTCTCGGCGCGTATGTCGCAACTTCCGCCTCCGCGCTCCTGCATGCGCGCGGCCTGTTCCTGATGGCGCCCGCTTTCTACATGCCTGGCGCCGAGCAACTGACCGCAAAGCCGGCGCCCTGCCCGAAAACGATCGTGCACGGCTGGCGCGACGATGTCGTGCCGGTCGAGAACAGCATCCGCTTCGCGCGCGAGCATTCGGCGACGCTGCACATCCTCGACTCGGACCATCGGTTGCACAGCGAGTTGTCGCTGGTCAATTACCTCTTCGAATACTTTCTCGTCGCGCTCGACCTGCCGAAACGGCGCTGATCCTGCGTTCACCACGAGCGATTGTTATCGCGCCGATGCTGCCGTCGCGGCGGGCGGGCTGGCTCGCGCGCTCAGAAGATCGGACATTCGCTTGCTCGCCGCCCGCCCGCCGCTCGGACCGCGTCGGCGCGATCCGCGTCGCTGCATGGCGGACGCGTGACAAGGGCCGGGCGGGGTCCCGAGCGAGCGAATGTCCGATCTTCTGAGCAAGCGAGGGAACCCCGCCAGGCCCGTAGCCGCGTCCGGCTAGCTCCGGCGGCGAATCGCGCGCGCCGCGAGAGCGTCGACGAGCGACGGTGCGAACAACTTGAGCCACCGCAAGACCCGACCGCGAAACGAAGTGATGACGAGACGGCGACGCGCGAGCGCAGCCGCCGCGATGATGCGGGCGCATGCATCGGCGGTCATGATCTTCTTTTCCTGCATCGGACTGGTACCGAGTGGCCTGCCGTCGGGTCCGATCGCGCGGCGGTGAATTTCGGAGCGCACGAAATCGGGAGCGATGACCGTGACGCTGACGCCCTGGTCCGCCAGTTCGATGCGCAGCGAGTCGAAGAATCCGAACATCGCATGCTTGGAGGCGGAGTATCCGGTGCGGGTCGGCACGCCGGCGATGCCGGCGAGACTCGAGATCGCGACGATACGACCGCGCGATGCGATGAGCGCGGGTAGTGCGCGCCGTGTCAGCCAGGCCGCGCCCAGGTAGTTGACTCGCATCAGGCGCTCGAGAAGATCGACGTCCTGGAGTTCATCGAGCCGGGACCACATCGTGGAGCCTGCGTTCAGCACCAGCATGTCGATCGCACCAAAGTTCGCGAGTGCCGCATCGGCGAGTGCCTCGCAGTCCTCGCGCTGCGACGCATCCGCGGGCACGATCAGCGCAGTCGCGCCGAGTGACCGGCATTCCTCCGCGAGCGATGCGAGCCGCCCGGCATTGCGGGCCGACAGCACCAGCCGCACCCGGGCGCGCGCAAGTTCGAGCGCCAGCGCACGGCCGATGCCTTCCGACGCACCGGTCAATACGACCACCCGGCCTGCAAATGTGTCCATACCCGCTCCCTGAAAAGGGGACGTTACCCTTTTTCTCCGGCAAAAAAGGGTAACGTCCCCTTTTCGGGGATCGCGCTAGACTTGCCACCTTGTCGACCCGGGAGGCCGCGCGATGCAGAGAATGTTGACGATCGGGCTGTTGGCGAGCGCGTTGCAGCTCTCCGGCTGCGGCAGCAGCGAGCCCGAGGAACCGCCGATGAAAGTCGAGGACACGGCGTTCGGCGAACTTATCGGCACGCAGGACAAGGTGCGCGACGCGGCAAATGCGGCGGTCGATACCCATCGCGAGGCACTGGAGTCCCGACTCGAGGCGGACGAGGGCGCACCGCCCGAGGAATGACGGCTCCGCAGTGAACCGTACGCTGATGTGGGCGTTGCGCGGCGTCATGCGCGTGTTCGTGCGCGCGACCGTCGTGCCGGAAGATGCGCTGCAGCGCCTGCGCGGGCGCGCTCGGCCTTTGCTGTATGTGCTCGAGGAGCGCAGCATTTCTGACTTGCTGGCACTCGAGCTCGCCTGCATCAACGGCGGTCTGCGTCGACCGGGCAAGCGGCTGAAGCTCCGTAATCTCGACTTGCCGCAATCCGCGGTTGCGCTCGAACGACGCGCCGGCGTGTTGAGGCGGCGCGCCAACCGGCGCACGCCGCCGGAACTCGCGCGCGCGGTGGCGGCATCGGGCACCGACGAATCGCTCGAACTCGACATCGTGCCAGTCGCGGTCTACTGGGGCCGCGCGCCACAACGAGAAAGAGCCTGGCTGCGGCTGGTCCTGTCGGAAAACTGGGCGCTGGTCGGCCCGTTCCGCCGGCTGCTGTCGATTGTCTTCAACGGCCGCAGCACGCTGATCCGTTTCGGCGAGCCGCACGCGCTCAGGGGCTATTGCGCCGGTGCGCCCGATGGTGCGCGCGGCGCGCGGCGCTTGCTCAAGGATCTGCGCGCCGAGTTCAGGCACATGCGCACCGACACGCTCGGCCCGGACCTGTCGCGGCGGCGCGCCATCATCGCGCAGGTCTTGCGCACCCGCGCGGTGCGCCAGGCCGTTCGGCAGGAGATCCGCGACACCCGCCATTCCCGGCGTGCTGGATTGCGGGCGGCGCGCCGTCATGCGCTCGAGATCGCAGCCAATTATTCGCATGCGTTCGTGCGGCTTGCGGAAAAGATCCTGCAACGGCTGTTAAACCGCATTTACGACGGCGTCGAAGTGACGAATGCCGAATACCTTGACCGCCTCCCAGCCACCTGCGAGATCGTCTACCTACCCTGTCATCGCAGCCACGTGGATTACTTGTTGCTCTCGTATGTGATCTACCAGCGCGGCTACGCCGTGCCCTACGTCGCGGCGGGCATCAACCTGAATCTGCCGGTGATCGGGCGACTGCTGCGCAAGGGTGGCGGCTTCTTCATCCGGCGCAGCTTCCGTGGTAGCGGCCTGTATCCGATCGTATTCATGAAGTACGTGGACGTGATGATGAATCGCGGTCATCCGATCGAGTTTTTCATTGAAGGCGGCCGCAGCCGCACCGGGCGGCTGCTGCGGCCGCGCACCGGCATGCTGACGATGACGCTACGCAGTTACTTGCGCGACACCCGCCGGCCGGTCGCCTACGTTCCAGTCTATTTCGGCTATGACCGGCTGCTCGAAGCCGAGAGCTACATCGACGAACTGCTCGGCCGCCCAAAATCCAAGGAATCATTCGGCGGGCTGTTGCGTGTGATTCCGCAGCTGCGCCAGGAACTCGGCAGCGTGCATGTCTCATTTGGCGAACCGCTGCTGCTGGATCGCATGCTGGACCAGGTCAATCCGGCGTGGCGTGATGACGTGCATGACGAGAACGTGCGGCCGGCGTGGTTCGGCGATGCGGTCGATGCGGTGGCAGACGAAGTCATGCGCCGCATCAATGCGGCCGCCGCGGTGACACCGATCAATCTGCTGTCGGTCGCCCTGTTGGCCGCGCCGCGCCAGGCGATGCTCGAGAATGACCTGGAACGGCAACTGCAACTCTGCATCGACCTGCTGCGCGAGTTCCCCTATTCACCGGACGTCTCGGTCGCTGCGACCGATGGCGCCTCGATCATCGCGTGTGGCGAGCGGATGGGCATGCTCGAGCGCCGCGCGCATCCGCTCGGCGACGTGCTGCGTATGATCGAGCAGAACGCGGTGCTTGCGACCTACTACCGCAACAACGTCCTGCATCTGTTCGCGGTGCCGTCGCTGGTTGCGTGCGCATTCCTGAACAACCCGGTGATGCGGCACGAGGACGTGCAGCGCCTCGTGTGGCGCGTGTATCCGTACATCCGCGCGGAGTTGTTCATCCGCTGGCGCGAAGACGAGTTGCCGGGCGTCGTCGATGGCGTGCTGGCGGCGCTGGCGAAGCAGGGTCTGCTCGAACGCAGCGCCGACGGCGCGGTCTGGCGGCGACCGGCCACGGGCAGCGCGGAGGCCGTTCGGTTGTCGGTGTTGGCGCAGGCTACGATCCAGACCATCGAGCGCTACTACCTGGCGATCGCGCTGCTGTTGCACGCCGGGCAATCGGTGCTGACGACCGACGCGCTGGAACAGCGCTGCGTCGCGATGGCGCAGCGCATGTCGATGCTCTACGGGCTGGCCGCACCCGAGTTCTTCGACCGCGCGATGTTCCGCGATTTCATCGATCTGCTGCGCCAGCGCGGCGTGATCCGTCAGGACGGCGAAGGACGCCTCACCTACGACGATGCGCTGCTCGCGGTCGCGGAAGATGCCCGAATCGTGTTGTCCGAACAGATCCGGAACAGCATCCTGCAGGTGACCCACAGTTGACCGGGCGCCTCAATCGAACGCAGGCCTCGATCGCAGCCGCTTGACATCCTTGCGCTGACGCTTGCCATCGAGCCTTTTGGCACGCGCCGCGCGACCGGGCCGCGTCGCCTTGCGGACCTTTGGCACGCGCCGTGCCGCGATGATCAGGTCTTCGAGTCGGGTTATCGCGTCGCGCCGATTCGCTTCCTGGCTGCGATGACGATGTGCCTCAAGCATGATTTCATCTGATTGCGTGAGGCGTCGGCCCGCAAGCGCGCGCAGTCGGTGCTTGCCGCCTGCGTCGAGCAGGCTGGTCGCGGTGACGTGGAATCGCAGTTCACAAGCGCTTGCGACCTTGTTGACGTTCTGGCCGCCTGGGCCGGGGCTGCGAACGTATGTGAGCGTGTATTCGCCCGCGGGGATCACCGGGCGTCGCGGGCCGTCGTCGCCCATCGTCAGTCCTGGCCGTCTTCGGTGGGCGCAATCGGCTGCGAAGAACGCGGTGCGAGCGCTGAGGCGGACTTGCCGCCATCGAGGATGCGGATCTCGCGCTGGGCCGGCGGAATCGTGATGCCCTGCGCGCGGAACAGCGCCCAGATCCGCCTATTGACGTCGGAACGGACGTTATTGACGCCCTCGGCAGGATCGCCGATCCAGAACCGCAATTCGATCTCCATGCCGTAGTCGGCGAACTCGAGAAGGCGCGTCACGGCCGGCGGATCGCGCAGGATGCGGGGATGGTCGGCGGCCTTCAGCAACAAGGTCAGCGCGAGCTCCACGTCGTCGTGGTAGGCAATT
>JANNTO010000118.1:0-4490 GCA_031403675.1 Gammaproteobacteria bacterium
CCGTACGAGACGATCTTGCGCCCGTCGATTTCGCGGATCTGCCCCGCTGCGAACGGCTCGATCATCCCCTTGGCCGCCATGTGCCGGATCCAGCGGTCGGACTTGATCGTCATGAGTCGTCCTCGACGGTGATGGTCGGCAGCTGCACGGCGCCGCGGATCGCGCTGGCCGCAAGCGCACCGGCGGCGCGCCGCGCTATCGTATGGAAAATCCGGGCGACCGGCGATGCGGGATCCGCAACAACCGTCGGGTTTCCAGAATCCGCGTGTTCGCGGATCTGCGTCTCGAGCGGCAGTTGCCCGAGCAATAGCGTCTGGTAGTGCTGAGCCAGCGCGACGCCGCCGCCGGAATCGAATACATGGGATTCGTGGCCGCAGGCCGGGCAGCGATGCAGGCCCATGTTCTCGACGATCCCGAGCACCGGCACACCGACCTTGCGGAACATCTGCAGGCCCTTGCGCGCATCGAGCAATGCGATCTCCTGCGGCGTTGTGACAATCACCGCGCCGCTGACCGGCACGCGCTGCGTCAGGGTCAGCTGGATGTCGCCGGTGCCGGGCGGCATGTCCACGATCAGGTAGTCGAGCGCGCCCCAGCGTGTGTCCCCGAGCATCTGCGTAAGTGCCTGCGTGACCATCGGACCGCGCCAGACCATCGGCTGATCCGCATCGATCAGGAATCCGATCGACATGACCGGCAGGCCGTGGCCACGCGGCGGTACCAGGGTCTTGCCATCGGTCGTGGTTGGACGCTCCCCGGCAAGGCCCATCATGCGGGGCTGGCTCGGGCCGTAAATATCGGCATCCAGCAGGCCTACGCGGGCACCCTGGGCGGCCAGCGCCAGCGCAAGATTGGCCGCCACGGTCGATTTGCCGACGCCGCCCTTGCCCGAGGCCACGGCGATGACATTGGCGATCTCCGGCAGCGGCCGCTGTCGCGGGTCGGCGACGAATGCCGGAATCTGCGCGCGGATTTCGAATCGCGGGGCTACCTCCAGACCCGCATGCGCAAGGTGCGCGGCCAGCGCTGTGGTCAGTGATTCGCGGTATCCCTCGACCGGAAATCCCAGTACGATTTTTACGACTGGACCGTCCGCACCCGCCTCGATCGATTCGATGGCGCTGGCTTCGGCCAGCGTCAGGCCGAGGTTCGGTTCGACATAGTCCGCGAGCGCGTTGAAGAGCCTTTCTTGCAGGCCAGAGAGCATGGATCGGTTCCAGATCGGGGGCGGCATTGTAGCCGAAGCCGCCGAGTCCCGATCGGTGGCTTCGGACGCTATGGCATACTGCTGATTCGGCATTTTTGGTCCCACAAGAACAGCCGGGGTCGGATGGGAATTTTCGGAGGCTATCGGGCGGATCGCCTGATCGCGGAGGTGCGGGAGAGCGGTGACCCCACCAGCGCGAAGGCGAAGTCAGCGCTCGCCAAGTTGCAGGGCATGGGTCCGAACGCGATCAAACCGATCGTGGACGCGCTCGCGACCGCCGACAAGCGCGAGACCATCGCTTTCGTTGAAGCGCTGACGCCGCTGGTCGACAGCAAATCCTTCCCGTCGCTGGTACAGGCGTTGGCCGAGGAGAATCCGCGGGCGGTGGCCGGCGTCGCCTGGGCCCTCTCCTCGTCGAAGAACTACTCGCCGACACTGCTGCTCCAGGCACTGTCTGAGCCCGGTGTGTCGCGGCCGGCGGTGCTCGATATCATTGGCGCGCACAAGAAGCGATTCCAGCTCCGCGATCTGCTGAATGCCGCCTATCAGCAGGAGCCGAACGAGAAGGCTGCGTTGTTTCGGATTGCCGGCGACCTGGTTGACGAAACTTCGGTAGACGAATTGATCTCGCGGGTCCAGGGTAAGGATCCGATCGCACGCACCCACATCATTGCGCTGCTCTCGCGCTTCGGTTCGCCCAAGGTGACGGCCGCTTTGCAGGGCACGCTGCGGGATCCCAACAAGCTGGTGCGTGCGGCGGCCCTGAAGGCGATTGCGGCCGGCAATGGGCAGGTGGACCCCGCCCAGGTCGCCCCGCTGCTGCGTGACCCCGAACTCGACGTGCAAAATCCCGCCATCGAGCTGCTGTGTCGCAGCAAGCACCCGGACACCGTGCGTCACCTGGTCGAGGTGCTGAAAGACGAGTCGGAACACGCGCGCCGCGCTGCCGTCGAGGTCCTGAATGTCGTCGGCGACGAGACTTCGGTCAAGTACCTGCTCAAGTCAATCCGCGACGACGACTGGTGGGTCCGCAGTCGCGCTGCCGATGCACTCGGCAAGATCGGCGGTCCGCAGGTCATCGGCGCGGCACTTTCGCTGGTCGCCGACAAGGATGAGGAAATCCGCCGCACCGCGATCGAAATCCTGAACCAGACCAAGGACGAGCGCGCGCTCGAGCACCTGATCGAGGCCACCAAGGACACTGACTGGTGGGTCTGCGAGCGGGCCGTGGATGCACTCGGCGAAATCGCGAGCCGCAAATCGGTGCCACGCCTGCTGGAAATGCTGAAGGCCAATCCGAAGTCGATCCCGACGGTGGTGCGAGCGCTCGGCAAGATCGGTGACTCGGCCGCGATCGAAAGCGTCATGCAGGCGCTCGAGCGGCCCGAGACCGACATCCGCGTCGAGGCCTTGTCCGCACTCGTGCGTCTCACCGACGACCGGTCCGTCGATCCGGTGCGCGCCAGGATCCTGCCACTCACGAATCTGACTGACCAGTCGGTCGCCGGTGCGGCCATTCGCGCGCTGACCGAACTCGAGGCGCGCTTCGGCGGAACGACGATGGCGAGCGTGCCGAGCCAGGCCGCGGCCGCGGCGGCGGCAGCCCGGGCCGGCGCCGATGCCCAGCGCACGCTCCTGATGGAGTCCGCGGACGTCTCGGCGATCATGAAACAGGCGGAGACCCAGTCACGGCTCGACATTGCAACGCTGACGCCCGGCGACATCATCGAGGGCCGGTACAAGTACATCGAGCGCATCGGCCGCGGTGCGTTCGGCACCGTGCTGTTGATGGAAGACACCGTGGTGGATGAGCGCCTGATCCTGAAGTTCCTGAATCCGAGCATCTCGCAGGACGAGGAGATGATGCAGCGTTTCGTCCACGAGTTGCGCTACAGCCGCAAGATCACGCACCCGAACGTGATTCGCATCTATGACTTCCTGCATATCCGCGGCAATTACGCGATATCGATGGAGTATTTTCCGTCGCACACCCTGGGCGGCGAGGTCCTGGACGGCAAGCCGCTGGCGCTGCGTCGCGCCGTGCGTCTCGGTATGGACATCTGCAAGGGCATGGCGGTCGCGCATCAGGTCGGCATCGTGCACCGCGACCTGAAGCCGGCCAATGTGCTGATCAATGAAGAGGGCATCGTCAAGATCGTGGACTTCGGCGTCGCGGCGGCGCAGCACCAGGGCGACACGCAGCTGACCAAGACCGGCTATGTGATCGGCTCCCCGAAGTACATGGCGCCGGAACAGATCCTCGGCAAGAAAGTCGACGAGCGGGCCGACATCTACTCGCTCGGCGTGATCATGTACGAGTTGCTGACCGGCACGCCCCCGTATCACCGCGGCGATCACATGTCGGTGATGTACCAGCACGTCCAGGGGCGGGCCCGACCGCCAATCGAGCTGAATCCCGCGCTCCCGCAGGGCATTTCCGACACCATCATGCAGTGCATGTCGGTCGACAAGGAAAAGCGCTATGCGTCGATGGATGAGGTGCATGTGGCGCTGGAACGATTCTTGTGATCCACTCGCGCGGCAATGCCGCGTATCGACGCCTTTTTGAAGCTCGGTTCCACCCAGGGATGCTCTGACATCCACCTGGCCGTCGGCGTGCCGCCGATGCTGCGCATGAATGGCGACCTGGTCGCGATCCGGTTCCGCGAACTGGCCGCGCCCGAGCTCGAGGCCTATGTGATGGAAATCCTGACGCGCAGCCTGGCCGACCGGTTCCGGGCGGGGCAGGACGTGGACTTCTCCTATGTCTCCGAGGAGGGTGGCCGTTTCCGCGTCAACGTGTTCCGCAAGGACTCGGGAGTCGGCGCCGTATTCCGCTCGATCCCGGCCGAGATTCCGACGCTCGAATCGCTGGCGCTGCCGCCGCTCGTCAAGAAGCTCTGCGACTACCGCCAGGGCATGATCCTGGTGACCGGATCGACCGGCACCGGCAAGTCGACGACGCTTGCCGCGATGATCGACCTGCTGAACACGAACCGGAAGCTCAATATCATCAGCCTCGAGGATCCGATCGAATTCGTCCATCGCAGCAAGCAGAGCCAGGTCGTGCAGCGCGAACTTGGCACGCACCTGCCCTCTTTCGCGGAAGGCGTGCGCGCCGCGATGCGCGAGGATCCGGACGTGATCCTGGTCGGCGAATTGCGCGACCCGGAGACCATAACGATGGCGATGACGGCAGCCGAGACCGGCCATCTGGTGCTCGGCACCCTGCACACGACGAGCGCGGTCAAGACCATCGACCGCATGATCGACGCGTTGCCGG
>JANNTO010000119.1:0-2357 GCA_031403675.1 Gammaproteobacteria bacterium
TCGGCGAGCAGGTGATTCGTGTCGGCGCTGTCGGGCTCATCCGGGAACGACTGCAACAGGTCGCGGTAAAAACGGGCGGCTTGCTGATAGTCGCCCTGCTTGCGGCTCTTCTGTGCGAGCGCGTGATGATGCTGCGCGAGATCGCGCAGGTTCGCCTTGAGCGCCGTCACGACCTCCGGCTCGAACGCGCGCGAGAGCGTAGCCCAGAATGGACCGCCGAAAGCGTAGAGCTCGACGTATTCGCGCTTGCCCTGCAGTGCGAGTTCTGCGAAACCGCCCTTCAGGTAGGCGTCGATGGCCCGCGTCTGGAGCACCGGCGAGCGCGCGTCGCCGGGATGGCGCGCCGCATAAGCGCGATAGGTATCGGCCGCGTCCGTGTAGCGCTCCTTTTCGACCAGCAGGTCGCCGAGCGATGCGTGCAGGCGCCATGAATACGCCGGTGAGCCATGCTGTGCGAGCGCCGCGCTCAGCGCGCCTGCCGGATCGTCCGACGTGAACTGGATGCCGAGCACTCGCATCGTGTCCTCGACGAGTTCGCGATCGGCGCGCGACAGCGCAGAAATATCCTCGATCTCGACACCGGCCCGGTTCAGCAGCTTGCGGTCCAGCACCGCCAGGAATGACACCGAGCTTTGGTCGATGCGGGACTGCTTGAACAGCGACCAGCCGTGCTTGTAGAGCGCCTGTTCCTGGAATGCCGTCCCGCTGCCGCGCTGGATCACGGACTCGTAGGCCGCCTCCGCATCCCGCCAGCGCTGGGCGCTGAACAGGATTTCGCCACGCCGGAAAGACGCTTCCTCGATATGGCGGCTGGCCGGGAAATTCGCGACCAGGCGATCGAGATAGGACAGTGCCTTCTGCGGATCGCCTTCCGCCTCCCACGCACGGCCAAGCTGGTACAACACCGAATCAATGCGCGGGTGATCGGGCGACTCCGCAAGAAGCCGCTCATAGAGCTGGATCGCAGCGCGGGTTTCAGGGCCACCGGCCGCGACACCCGTGCCGTCGCCACGCGCGACGTCGGCCGCTTCGAGTTCGAGGTCTGCAAGCCGGCGCAGTGCCTCGGCACGCATCTCGGCATCACCCGCATTGAGATCCAGGAAGCGCCGATAGGCCTCGCGTACTTTCCCCTCTTCGACGGGCGTGGCCGGTCCGACCTGTACCGGCGGCGTCCTGGCGCGCAAGTCGCCGACCGTCTGCGCGCCGGCAGCAGCCGCGACGACGGCCAGCACAATCGGGCCGAATGCGCGCCAGGGGCGAATCACGGCCGGTCCCCGGAACTCGCGCGATCGTAGATCGTTGCGATCGCATAGCGTGCTTGTACCGAATACTCGTCGAGCCGGTGGCGCTGGGCTTCCAGTTCGCCGACCGCAATGTCGGCGAGGTGGCGGCCCTGGGCCGCTTTGGCCGCCTCGACCCGAAGCCTGAGATCGACGACGCGCGGCGACACTGCATTGACGCGGACTCCGAGTGCGGCATTGCGCTCGGGCGCCCCTTCGCGGGCGCGTGAAGAAGCGGTCTGGCGCGTGCGCGCGTCGTACACGGCCGCGTCCAGTTCGCGCATCGCGCGATTCGCCTGCCACGAGCGCACTTTCCAGGCTTCGTCAAGCCTCCAGAGCAGCACACCACGCGCGAGTCGCGCTTTTTCCCGTGCATCGTCGTCAGTTGCAGCGCCGGTGTTGGCGGCAAGCGCCGCATCCACGCCGTCCAGCGTGTCGAGCCAGCCACGTTCCTGCTCGGTCGCGAGCGCCGTGACGTCACGTTGTTCCAGTGCGACCTCGAACCGTGCGCGCAGCCGGTCGCGACGGGCATTCAGTTCACCGACATCCACAGTCGCAAGTCGCGATTCCGCCGTCGGCAGCCGGGCCTTAAATGCCTGCTGCCGCGTGTCGACCATATCGCTGAATGCGCCGAGGCTGTCATCCCACCCGGAGAGATTCCTCGACATCGATTCGAGCGAGCGATAACTCTTCAGTCCTTCCTGGAACTCGTGCCCTGCCATCACGTGATAGAGGTAACGCGACTCCGGGGAATCCGGCACGGCGGCGAGCTGGCCGAACCAACCCCGGCGACCGTCGCCTTCGGCGCTGAGCGCGGCCTGCAGCAGGCGGCCGGCGCGGATTGCTGCAATCGATTCCTCGATGCGCACGCGTTCGGCGTCGTACGACGCAATCGCCTGCTCGTAATACTGCACGGCCTGGCCGATGGCGCCGAGCTCGGCATAGGCGTAAGGCACGGCGAGATAGGATTCCTGCACCGCGGCGTCCAGCAGGTTGCGGCCGTGCAATTCCAGCCACGGCGCGAGTGCCTGCTGGTGCGCGCCGCCCGCGGCATCTGCCCAACCCGCGCCCAGCAGC
>JANNTO010000120.1:0-11926 GCA_031403675.1 Gammaproteobacteria bacterium
GCCAATCCGGAACTCTACGGCCGCACCGTCACGATCAACGGCTGCTCGAAGAGCTATGCGATGACCGGCTGGCGCCTCGGCTACTGCGGCGGGCCTGCCGAGGTGATCACGGCCATGGCAACGATCCAGGGGCAGAGCACCTCCAATGCCTCGTCGATCTCGCAAAAGGCGGCGACGGTTGCGCTCAACTCGTCGCAGGAATGCGTGGTCGAGATGAACAAGGCGTTCAAGGCGCGTCACGACCTGGTCGTCGATGGCCTCAATACGCTGCCAGGCATTTCCTGCCTGCGCGGCTGGGGCACCTTCTATGCGTTTGCCAATGTCGAGCAGGCCATGCAGCTGATTGGCGTCACTGATGACAATGCCTTTGCCGAATTCCTGATTGCGGAGGCCGGCGTCGCCGTCGTGCCCGGTTCCGCATTCGGCGCTCCGGGGCATTTCCGGCTGTCGTTCGCCGCATCGACCGAGACGCTGCAGGACGCGATCGGCCGCATGCAACGGGCGCTTTCAGGTGCCGTCGCACGCAAGCGCGCCTGAGGGCGCTTTGCGGCGGGAAATCCCTGCCGGTTGATTGACTTGCGAGCGGCCTTGGCCGACAATCCCGCGCCCTGAAAAGCTGCTTCCCCGATAGCTCAGTTGGTAGAGCAACGGACTGTTAATCCGTGTGTCGTTGGTTCGAGCCCAACTCGGGGAGCCATTCTGCTTCGTGAACTACCGCGCCGCCCGCATCAGCGCGCGCTCTGTCGCGCTCTGCCGCCGAGTGCCAGCGCATTGCCTGCGACCAGCACGGCCAGGCCGATAAATGCCGGCAGACTCCAACGATAGCCCTCGAACAAGGTGGAAACGAGAAGTGCGATGACCGGGAACAGCACGCTCGCATAAGCGGCGCGCGCCGGGCCGATGCGCTTCATTAACACCAGATAGAGACCGAACGCCAGGGAGGTACCGGCGAGCGACAGGTAGAAGAGCGAGACCACGTAGGGCCACGACGGATCAAAGGTGATCGGCGTACCGCGGAGCACGGCGATCAGCGCAAGGCCGATGGTGCCGTAGGCCATGCCAAAGGCGTTGGCGGTGACGATGGACATGCCACCTTGCGTATTGCGCATCGCCGCCATGTTGCCGAGCGAAGCGATGTAAGTCCCGCCGAGCGCGAGCAACGCGCCATGGACGATCATGCGATCGCTCATCGCCGATTGCAGCTCGGGCAAGAACAGCAGTGCTACGCCCAGCATGCCGGCCGCGGCGGCGAGCAGCACGCGGGCTTCCACGGGCACGCCGAAGAACAGCCGCGCATTGATCAGGTTCATCAGGATGATCGACGTGAACATCACTGCGACCAGACCGCTGGTCAGGAACTGTGTCGATAGGTAGGTCATCCAGTAGTTCAGGCAGAACAGCGTGAGACCCTGCAGCGCGACGAAACCATGATCGCGCCAGGACAGGCGCATCGGGCTGCCGGTCAGTCGCGCGTACCCAAAGACGCAAATTGCCGCGAGGCCGAAACGATAGACCAGCGAGATTTCCGGCGCGACCACGCCGAGCTGGAACTTGATCGCGTACCAGGTCGTGCCCCATATCAGCACCACGATCGCGTAAATTACGGGGCTCGGCATTGGAGGAAACTTATGCTTTTTTATATGTCTAATCAATTACTAAAGCTTAACTTCTCATGAAATATCACACGTGAGGTACACCCGAAAAGCCGCTATGATGAGTCGCGACCGATCGTATCGGACGCATGACGTTCGAACGCGGCTGCACAAGGGGACTGCCGCATGAGTCTGACGCTCGCGCTTTTTGCGACGCTTGCACTTGCCGCGCCGGCCGACGGCCCGCGCGATGCCGTGGGCTGGCGCGAGCAATCCGATGCCCTCTACGCGCAGGGAAACTTCCGTGGGGCGCTGGATGCCGCGCAACAGGCGCGCATGCTGGATCGTCTCGATCCCTGGGTGCGCTACGCCTGGATTCGCGCACTCGCTGCAGTCGATCCGGACGCGGCGCGCAGTGCCTTGCCAGGTCTGCAGGACCCCGGAGCGGTGCAAGCGCTATCGATCGAGGAGCGCGCCCGACTCGAAACTGCGCTCGGTTATCTCAGCCTGGATCTCGGAGTCGAGCCACAGGCGGCCATGCATTTCGATACGGTGCCGACATCGACGCCGAGCCACCCGCAAGCCCAGGCCGGACTCGCAATACTCTCGGTGCGTCAAGGTCATTCGCGACAGGCACTCATTCACTTCGTGGCGGCGCGCGCCGGCGGCAAGCTCGATCCGCCGCTCGCCGAGCTCGAGCGCGCGGCGCGTTTCCAGGTCGTGCTGCACGAGTTCGTGACGGCACGCGACCTGCGCGACGCCAACGCCGCCGGCCGCGCGTATTCGACACTTGACGAATTGCGCCCTAATCATCCGGCGACCCTGCGGGCGCGCGCCGACCAGGCGCATCTGCGCGGCGACGCGCCGGCGCGCGAGCGCGCCCTGCGCGACCTGCTCGCCGTCGATCGCAATGCGCCCGGCGCCGCGAGCCAGCTGGTCGATGCCCTCCTAGAGCAGAACCGGCCCTACGATGCGCTGATCGTCGCCCGGGATCTGGCGCCGGAACGACTGGTCCGAGACCCGGCACTGCAGTCGATCGAGCGCGACTGGACCGGGCACATCGAGGCTGCAATTGGCGATCGCTGGCGCAGTGGGCAGACCAATCACGATCGGCTCGAATTGCCGCAGCTGCAGATTGCATGGGCGGGTGGCCATTTACGCTGGGGTCGCTTCCGTATCAGCGCCGATGCGCTCGCACCCGATTCGGATCGGATACCGGCCGGCGAACCCTATGGCAGTGCGGTCGCGCTGGCTTCGGCAACCAACGCGCAAAGCGACCAGGGAGTTGGCGCATTGGTGCAATGGGCGCCGCAGAACGGTCTGGTCGTCGAACTGGGCCATACACCGAATTCCTTCGAGGTCGGCAACCTGACCGGTGCGATGCGATTCCGCGTCCATACCGCCGATGGGCCATGGAGTTTCGGCCTCGAACGCCAAGCAGTCGGCGATTCGCAGTTGTCGTTGGCGGGCGCGGTGGATCCATTGACCGGTCTCGACTGGGGCGGCGTCACGCGCAATCGCGCGTATTTCGGCGGCAGCCTTGGCGGCGATGACCTCAATCTCTACGGCCAGGTCGCGGGCGCCATCCTGGACGGCCACCAGGTCGACGAGAATTCCCAGTGGGAAGCCGAGGCTGGCTTCTGGAAGCGGGCCGCTTCGGGCCAGGGCTGGAAATCACGAATCGGTGGCAACGTACAGGCGGTCGGCTATTCCGACAATCGCTCGCATTTCACAGTCGGGCACGGTGGGTACTTCAGTCCGCGCAAGTACCTGGCGGTCGGGCCGGCCTTCGACCTGCGTGGCAGACACGATTCCGCGAGTTTCCGCATCGAGGGCGGCGTCGCCTGGCAGATCGTGCGTGAATCAGCCAGCGAGTACTTCCCGTCGGACTCCCAATTTCAGGCCTCGAGCGGCGACCCGCGTTATGCGGGCGACTCCCGGGAAGGCGTCGGTGCGCGTCTGGCGGCGACCGTCGAATGGCGCGTCTCCAATCACGCGGTCGCAGGGGTCCGGCTGGAAGGCGTGCGTGGCGAGGATTTCGACGAAGTGCGCCTGCAGGTGTACACGCGGCGCTGGAACAACGCGGTCAATGAACCGCTGGGTGAATCGCCACTCGCCGTGCTGACGCCGGACTCAAACGACCTGAACTGACGCCCGGTTTCAGCCGCGCGTCTTGCGTTCGGCAACGAATCCTTCGAGATATCTGGCAAAACGCTCGCCGAGCTCGGGGTGTTTGAGCGCGTACTCGACGGTTGCTTCCAGATAACCCAGCTTGCTGCCGCAGTCATAGCGCTTGCCGCTGAAGCGGTAGGCATAGACGGGCTCGTCGGCCAGCAGCGCGGCAATGCCGTCGGTCAACTGGATTTCGCCGCCGGCCCCGCGCCCGATGGTGCGCAACCGTTCGAAAATCGTGCCACTCAACAGGTAGCGGCCGACGACCGCCAGTTCTGATGGAGCATCCGCCGGATTGGGTTTCTCGACGATGCGCCGCACGCGCGCCAGATCGCCGCCCGAATCTTCGGTTGCCACGATGCCATAGCGTCCGGTTTCGCTGCGCGGGACCTGCTGTACGCCGATCAGACTGCCGCCGCTCTTCAGGTACCGGTCGCGCATTTGTGCAAGCACCGGCTGGCGGGCGTCGATCAGGTCATCGGCCAGGTGCACGTAGAACGGCTCGCTCCCGACCACCGCATGGGCACATAACACGGCGTGGCCGAGACCGAGCGGCGCGGGCTGGCGAATATAGATGCAGCTCGCGTCCGCGGGCAGTATGCCGCGTAACGATTCTGCGAGATCCTGCTTGCCCTGCGCCACCAGCGCCGCCTCGAGCTCCGGGTCGGAATCGAAGTGGTCTTCGATCGCGCGCTTCGAGCTGCCGGTGATGAACACGAGGTTGCGGGCGCCGGCGGCGAGCGCCTCCTCCACCGCATACTGGATCAGCGGTTTGTCAACGATCGGCAGCATTTCCTTGGGACTTGCCTTGGTGGCGGGCAGGAAGCGCGTGCCACGCCCGGCAACGGGAAATACGGCAAAACGGATCGGTGCGGGACGGCTCACGGCCGGCATGATACCGGAGCCGCCGCCGGCCGGCCCGCACCGCGGTCAGATCGCCCTCAGCCTTGCGACTTCTCCGCCTCGAAACGCAGATTCGCCTTGTTCTGTTCAATGAGCTTTTTGCCGAGTCCCTTGACCTTGACGAGGTCATCGGCACTCTTGAACGGCCCATTCTTTTGACGATAGGCGATGATGGCCTCGGCCTTGGCCATGCCGACCCCGCGCAGTTCCCGAGCTAGGCTCGTGGCATCCGCGGTGTTGACATTGACGGGCCCGGCGATGGCAATCGGCGCGAACAGCATGGCGGCCACGAGCGCCGCTCCCAGTCCTTTGGTAAACATGACTTGAACTCCCTTCTTGTCGCGCGCGGCGACCATCGCCGCGCCCCGCATGCAGACTAGATCGGGCGGTCGGCATCGACTGCCCGGCAATCGCATGCGTTCAGGGAGATTCAGCTGGGCTTGGTGCCGCGCTCCAGACCGGCAACGAGGTCAAATCGCAGCAGCGGCCGCTGACTGTCCCAGTTCTTGCAACCGGGGCATTGCCAGAAATGGTCAATGCTGGAAAAGCCGCAATTGGTACAGCGATAGCGTGGTGTGGTCGCGGCCAGGCGGCGCAGCACGGATGCGACGTCGCGCACTGCACCCCCATCGAGCAGGGTCGGATCACGGCCTGCGGCGCGCAACAACCCGGCTATCGCGACGTCCTGTGCCAGACAGGCCCGGACTTGCTCCTCGAGAGGAGCAAAATCGAGCGCATCCGCCATGATCGATGCAATCGCGATTTCTTTACCCGCATCGGCACGGGTCGCCACGACGCGCGCCACCGCCGCTTCCCCTGCGTCGCCGGCGGCACGCGCCAGCCGCACGAGTCGCGGGACCACCTCGATCGCCAGTGCCGCATCATGCGCAATCACGGCTGCCAGCAGGCGCTCCGCAAGCTTGAAATCCTGCTGTTCGATGGCGATGTCGGCGCGCACCAGCGCGCCGCGCGGAAACCGGCGTCGTTCCGCGCGCGCGGCACGCAGGTGCTGCCGTGCCTCGTCCAGTGCGCCGTGAGCCTTGGCGACTTCCGCCAGCTCGCAGAAATAATGCGCAATCGCGTTTTCCTGCGGCGCCCGACCGGCCTTCTCGAGTTCGCGGAACACGTCGATCGCGCGCGGCCAGTCCTGTTCCTGCTCGTAGATGCGCATCAGCTTGCGCATCGCGGCCATGCGATGCCCACCCGACGCCGCCAGCGGCTCCAGCATCTTCTCCGCCCGGTCGAGCATGCCGGCCTTCAGGTAATCCTGCGCGAGCGCAAAACCGGCCTGCTCGCGCTGGGCGGGCTCAAGCGTCTCGCGCGTGGCAATGTTCTGGTGGATCTTGATCGCGCGATCCACTTCGCCACGACGCCGATAAAGGCTGCCGAGCGCAAAGTGGGTCTCGACGGTGTCGCCGTCGAGCTCGGCGGCACGCAGGAAGGCCTCGAGTGCCCGATCCGGCTGTTCGTTGACCAGAAAATTGACGCCGGCGAGGTAGTTGCCGCGCAGGCGCTCGGCGCCGATGGCGCTCGGCCTCGGTTTGCGCGCCGCATAAAAGCCGATGACGCCGCCGAGGAACAGCACTCCCAGCAGGACCCAGAAGGATTCAGGATTCATCGGTTACCTGCCGCGCTACCGCGTCAGCAAGCCGGCGCTCGCCTAATTCCGGATCGGGTGCGATTGTCCCGCATTGACCCGCTCGCGCAGATCCTTGCCCGGCTTGAAATGCGGGACATACTTGCCGGCCAGCGCGACTGCTTCGCCGGTCTTCGGATTGCGGCCCTGGCGCGGCGGCCGGAAATGCAACGAGAAACTGCCAAAGCCGCGGATCTCGATGCGTTCCCCGCCAGCCAGTGCATCGCTCATGATCTCGAGCATCTGCTTGACCGCCAGTTCGATGTCTTTCGCAGGCAGATGCTTCTGCTTGGCAGAGATGATCTCGATCAATTCTGATTTTGTCATTTCTCCCATCCTCAGCAACGAAACGCGCCGCCCTCATCCCCGCGAAGCGTCCCGGACCGGTTCATTGACCGGTGATCTGCTCCTTCAGCAGGTCACCGAGCGAGGTACCAGTCGCCGAATCGTTGCCGCGATACTGCTGCATCGCTTCGGCCTCTTCCTCTGCTTCAATCGCCTTCACCGACAACACGATTGCGCGGCTCTTGCGGTCCACGCCGACGAATCGCGCTTCGATCTCGTCACCGACCTTGAGCACCGTGCGGGCATCCTCGACGCGATCACGCGCCAGTTCCGATGCGCGCAGGCTGCCTTCGATGCCATCGCCAAGGTCGATAACAGCGCCCTTGGCGTCCACGTCCTTGACCGTGCCCTTGACGATACTTCCTTTCGGATGGTCGGCCAGGTAGGCAGAGATCGGATCCTTGGCGAGCTGCTTGATGCCGAGCGAAATGCGTTCGCGCTCGGGATCGATCGCCAGCACCATTGCTTCGATCGTTTGCGCCTTCTGATAGTCGCGCACCGCTTCCTCGCCGGGCCGGTCCCAGGAGATATCGGACAGGTGCACCAGGCCGTCGATGCCGCCCGACAGGCCGATGAAAATCCCGAAATCGGTGATCGACTTGATCTGCCCGCTGACCTTGTCGCCGCGGTTGAAACTCTCCGCGAATTCGCGCCACGGGTTTGCCTTGCACTGCTTGAGACCGAGTGATATGCGCCGGCGCTCCTCGTCGATATCGAGGACCATGACCTCGACCTCTTCACCGACCTGCACCACTTTTGCGGGATTGACGTTCTTGTTGGTCCAGTCCATTTCGGAGACATGAACCAGGCCTTCCACGCCTTCCTCGATCTCGACGAAGCAACCGTAATCGGCAATGTTGGTGATTTTGCCGAACAGCCGCGTATTCGGCGGATAGCGCCGTGCAATGTTCTGCCATGGATCCGCGCCGAGCTGCTTGATGCCAAGCGACACGCGCTGACGCTCGCGATCGAATTTGAGGATGCGCACATCGATTTCGTCGCCGACCTTGACGACTTCCGACGGGTGCTTGACGCGCTTCCAGGCCATGTCGGTGATGTGCAGCAGGCCGTCGATGCCGCCGAGATCGACGAACGCGCCGTAGTCGGTCAGGTTCTTGACGGCGCCCTTGACGATGTCGCCTTCCTTCAGGTTGTCGAGCAGCTGCGAGCGTTCGGCACTGTATTCCTGTTCGACCACCGCGCGGCGCGAGACCACGACGTTGTTGCGGCGCTGGTCGAGCTTGATGACCTTGAACTCGAGCTCCTTGCCTTCGAGATAACTCGGATCGCGCACCGGGCGCACGTCCACGAGCGAGCCGGGCAGGAAGGCCCGCACATTGTCGAGTTCTACTGTGAACCCGCCCTTGACGCGACCGTTGATCACGCCGCGGACGATTTCGCTGTTCTGGAATGCCTGCTCGAGGCGGGTCCAGGTACGAGCGCGCTTGGCCTTGTCGCGCGACAGCCGGGTTTCGCCCGATCCGTCCTCGACCGCTTCGAGTGCGACTTCTATCTGCTGGCCGATGATGACATCGACTACGCCGCTTTCATTGCGGAACTGTTCCGCGGGGATCACTGCTTCGGATTTGAGTCCGACACTGACGATCACGACATCGGCATTGATGTCCACGATTGTGCCGGTCAGGATCTGGCCAGACTTGATTTGCTGGCTCGCGAGGCTCTGCTCGAACATCTGCTGGAAAGATTCGGTCATTGGGTCTTCCGGGCCACGGGGCCCACCTGGGTTTACATGCCGTACGGCGTCCTGCCGTTGCGGGTCCTTTCGTCTCCAGCGCTGGCATCCTGCCGCGCCGTCCCTCGCCGGTTTAGTGCCGGCAACTTGCTCAACTCCCGCGCACCGCCTCCGGAAACCGCTCGCGCGCGAGTTCAATGACCCGCCCGACGACCTCCTCGATGGACAATGCAGTCGAATCCACGACGATCGCATCCGGAACAGCAATCAGGGGTGCCACGGCACGCATGGTATCCCGCCGATCCCGCTCGGCGCTCTCCGCGGAAAGGCCGGCAAGGCTACCACTCAACCCCTTTTGTTTCAACTGCTTATAGCGCCTCAGGGCCCTTTCTTCCGGGCTCGCAGTCAGGAAGATTTTGAGCCCGGCCTGATGAAAAACGATCGATCCCATATCGCGTCCGTCGGCCACGAGTCCCGGTGGCCGCGCAAACGCGCGCTGGCGCCCCAGCAGGGCCGATCGCACTTCCGGCCATGCGGCGACCCGGGAAGCGGCCTCGCCGGTTTCCTCGGCGCGCAATTCGCGAGTCACATCGGCACCGGCCAGAAGCACCTGTTCCTCGCCCTGTGCGTCCATGTCGAATCGAACCTGGAGTTCGCTGGCCAGGCGCGCATGCCCGTCGACATCGTTCCGCGCGAGGCCAGCTCGGGTCCCAGCCAGCGCCACCAGCCGGTACAGCGCGCCGCTGTCCAGCAGGTGCCAGCCGAAATGGCGCGCGACCCGGCGGGCAATCGTGCCCTTGCCGGAACCGCCCGGGCCATCGATGGCAATGACCGGCACCACGTTCATCCCTCCTGGCTCACATCGAGGCCCGCCGCACGCGCAGTCGCCACGAAGCCCGGAAACGAAGTCGCGACATTTTGCACGTCGCCGATTACGACCGGCGCGGACGCACGTGTGGCCAGCACGGCAAACGCCATCGCCACGCGATGGTCGCCGCCGCTCTCTACCATGCCGCCCTGCACCGTCCCGCCCCGAATGCACATGCCATCGGGCAGCGACTCAACTCCAACACCGAGCGCGGCCAGGCCCTCTGCCATCATCGCAATGCGGTCGCTCTCCTTGACCCGCAGTTCTGCCGCACCGGTCACCCGCGTTTCGCCCTCGGCCACCGCTGCCGCCGCAAACAGCACGGGAAATTCATCGATTGCACGAGCCACCAGCTCATGGGGTATTGCAATGCCGCGCAGCGGACCAGGCCGGACTTCAATGTCAGCAACCGGCTCACCACCCTGGCTCGCGATCGCGCGCAGGCGGATGTCCGCACCCATCAATTGCAATATGTCCAACAGGCCGGTGCGGGTCGGGTTCACGCCGACACCGCGAATGACCAGTGGCGCCACTCCCGCAATCAGGCCGGCCACAATCAAGAATGCCGCGGATGAGAAGTCTCCGGGCACGTTGATGCGGGTGGCCGAGAGCGTAGCGGGACCTTCGAGCGACACGGTCGCATCGCTACGGGACAGCGCAACGCCAAAAGCACCGAGCATCCGTTCCGTGTGATCGCGCGAAAGCTCTGGCTCGCTGACCATCGTGCGTCCAGTCGCATAGAGACCCGCGAGCAGGATCGCGGACTTGACCTGTGCGCTTGGCAGTTCAAGCGCGTGGTCACAGCCACGTAATACCCGGCCACCCATGATTGAAATCGGCGGCCGACCCGCTTTGGTACGAACATCTGCGCCCATGCGCCGCAGCGGAACTGCAATCCGTTCCATCGGCCGTCGCATCAGGGAAGCGTCGCCGATGAGGATCGAATCGAATGCCTGCCCGCACATCAAGCCAGCCAGCAGACGCATGCTCGTGCCCGAATTGCCGGCATCCAGTGCGGCGCGCGGAGCGCGTAATCCGCGCATACCAACGCCCTCAATGATGACCTGGGCCGGCGCTGGACGCTCGACGCCGACGCCCATCGCGGTGCATGCGGCCAGCGTCGCCAGGCAATCTTCGCCGTCCAGAAAGCCGTGGATTTCGGTGCTGCCGGTTGCAATGGCGCCTAGCATCGCGGCGCGATGGGAAATCGATTTGTCGCCGGGAACCCGGATCTCGCCCGAGACCCGGCCACCGGGTCCAGCGATGAATCTTGCGCCGCTTGCGGTCACGCCTGGTTCGCGAGCGCGCCGGCCATCGCCGTCAGCACGCGCTCATTCTGCGCCGCCGTTCCGGTGGTGATGCGCAGGTGATTCGGCAGCCCGTAGTTTGCGACTGGTCGCACGATGACGCCCTGGCGCAGCAGCGCCTCGTTGACCGGCATGGCAGGCCGCCCCAGATCGCACAGTACGAAATTGGCTGCCGAAGGCAGTACCTTGAGACCGAGCGCGACCAGCCCCGCGTGCAGGCGCTCGAGGCCCTCGCGATTCAGGGCAATCGTTGCCTCGAGATGTTCGCGATCCTCGAGTGCGGCCGGCGCCGCCGCCAGTGCCATGACGGACACATTGAATGGCTGGCGCACGCGATTGAGCAGGTCGGCGATACCGGCATCTGAAAGCGCGTAACCCACACGCAAACCCGCCAGTCCGTAAGCCTTGGAAAACGTGCGGGTCACGACCAGATTGGGGTGCCGGCCGAGCCACTGCGTCCCGTCCGGGACACCCTTGCCAGTCGCGTACTCGTGGTAGGCCTCGTCCAGCACCACGATGACCTCCGGTGGGATCGCACGCAGCAATGCGTCAAGTTCCTGGTCGTTCAGCCAGGTGCCGGTCGGGTTGTTCGGATTGGCAAGAAAAAGCAGGCGGGTCCGCGGCCCGATCGCTGCCAGTAGCGCGGCCGGATCGTGGCCGAGCGGCATGCGATGATCGGGCGGCAATGCCTTGGCGACGCAAGCGCGTGCGCCCGACGCCTGCACGGCCAGCGGATACACCGCAAATGCGTACTGCGAATACACGGCCTCGAGATCGGCCGTCAGGAAAGCCTCTGCCAGCAGCACCAGCAGATCGTTCGATCCATTACCCAGCGTCACCTGCTCCAGACTGACGCCGTGCAGCTGCGCAATGCGGGTGCGCAGCACGTGGCCGCTGCCGTCCGGATACATGCCAACGCCGGCCAGCGCCGCTCCGAGCGCAGCCCGCGCCTTTCGACCCGGACCCAGGGGATTCTCGTTTGATGCGAGCTTGATGCTGCCTTTGATGCCGAGTTCACGCTCGAGTTGCTCCGGCGGCTTGCCTGGCACATAGGGCGCGAGCTTCCTGACTCCGGGTGCGGCCAGCGATTCGAAACGATTGGTCATTGGCTTCAGAGGAGCGATCTCGGATAGGAACCGAGCACTCGATACAGCGAGCTGCGTTCCTTGAGCTGCGCAAGTGCCAAGGCGACTTTCTCGTCCTCGACATGGCCATCGAGATCCAGGAAGAAAACATAATCCCATTTCTTGCGTCGCGACGGCCGCGATTCGATGCGTGTCAGGCTCACCGCGTGCTGCGCCAAAGGCTCGAGCAGCCGGTAAAGCGCGCCAGGCGCATCGGTGTGCGCGACCGAAACCAGCAATGTCGTCTTGTCGTCACCGCTTGGGCTAAATGTCTTGGCACCGATTG
>JANNTO010000121.1:0-5166 GCA_031403675.1 Gammaproteobacteria bacterium
CCTGGCCGACAAGCTCGGCGCCACGGTCGAGCTGAAACACGGCGCCGGCGGCAAGGGCAAGCTCGTGATCAGCTATCACAGCCTCGACGAACTGGACGGAATCCTCGCGCACATCCGTTAGCGGGTCAGATCGCCGGGAATCACAGAAGGGGGTTCCATGCTCAAGATGAATTGGCCGGGTGGTGCATTGTCGATTGCGGCCGCGGCCGCGCTGTTCCTCCCGGGGTTCGCTTCCGCTCAGGACCGCGACACGCAGGAAGTGCAGAGCTACGTCCTCACCGATGCCGGCCTGGCGAAGTACACGCAGGCGACGAAGAATATTTCCGCGCTACCGGCACGTCCGGGGAGCGACTGCGAGGAAGACAAGGACTCGGATTCCCAATCGCTCGACCAGATCGTCGCAGAATTCAATGCCGTACCCGGCGGCAGGGCGGCGATTCAGTCCGCCGGCATGACAACGCGCGAATACGTCGTTTTCAGCATGTCCGTCTTTCAGAACGGCATGGCGGCATGGGCGCTGACCCAGCCCGGCGGCAAGCTGCCGGCGGGCACCTCGAAAGCCAACGTTGATTTCTACAACAAACACGCAGGCGAAATTGAGAGGCTCGGCGCGCTCAACAAGGACGACGAATGCGACGCACAGGCGGACGAGGAAGCGTACGATGAATAAGCCGATCATCGTCCCGGACCAGACCCCGAGGAGAATCCCATGAACGAATCCGGCTCGAACAACACCATTTCCCCGCCGGCCGCGCCTGTGGGCACCGCCAGCGCAGAGGAAAAACAGTGGGCAATGTTTGCGCACCTGTCCGCATTGCTCGGCGGTCTCCTGACCTCCGGCTGGGGCGGCAGCGTTGGTTTCTTCATCGGGCCATTGGTCATCTGGCTGATGAAGAAGGACACAATGCCGTTCGTCAATGATCAGGCCAAGGAAGCGCTGAATTTCGCAATCACGGTTTCAATCATTTGCGTGGCGCTGGTGATGCTGACAATCCTGTCGCTTGGCATCGGTGCGTTGCTGACGATTCCGCTGATGTTGGCCATCGGCATCGCCTCATTGGTGCTGGTCATCATCGCGGCGATCAAGGCCAACGAGGGTGTCGCCTACCGCTATCCATTCGCGATACGGCTGGTGAAGTAACACTATCGGAGCCGATCCGGAGCGGCTCGCTGCAATCATTGCCGCAATTGATGTCAAGAGTCTCGCGACAAGAGTCCCGAACTGATCGAAGCCTCGCGACCAGCGTCTTCGTTCACTCCCGCGTGGTGTAGGCCTTCAGCCCGTCATAGTCGCGCTTGTCGATGCGATCCATCCGACCATCCAGCGCCGGATGCGTCTTGTACAACTGCGCCAGGCCCGCAGATTGGCTGCCGAGTGCGATCATTTTCTGCAGTACGGAGTAGAGCGCCATCGGATTCATCCCGGCGCGCGCAAGATAAATCTCCGCAGCCTTGTCGGCGCGATATTCGGCCTCGCGATCCAGTGTCGCCAGCATGACGGTCGCGCCATGCTTTTCCACATAGCTCCTGGCGAATGCAACGGCCGGATTTTCAGTGCTGATATTCGCATCGACGTTGCCCATCACCTGGTCCTTGCCCATGGTCGCCATTTCCTGCTGCCGGATCACGTTGTAATGGTCGCGCTGCACGCAGTGACTGATTTCGTGGGCAAGCACTGCCGCGACTTCACCGTCCGATGACAGCAGCTCGTACAGGCCGCGTGTGACCATGACGTAGCCGCCGGGTGCGGCGAACGCGTTGACCTCGGGCGTGTCGATCACGCCGAAGGCCCACGGCAGGTCCGGGCGGCTGGTCTGCAAGGCAACCCAGCGGCCGATCAGGTTGACGCGCTCTTGAGCTGCGGCGTCGTTCCACAACGGACGCGCGCCGAGCACGCGACCCGCGATTTCCGGGCCGAGCGCAAGTTCCTCTGCCGAAAGTTCGTCCTCGGACTTCGGCATGACCTTGTCGGCCGTGCCAAGCATCGATCCAAGACCCTGGCCGAGCGATCCGAGCATGCCGCCAGCGGACGACAAGCTCGATGTCCCGCTGCTCTTGCCGGTCTTACCGCGCTTGGCCTCACTGGCATATGCGACGGTGGTCGCCTGCCGGTCATGCTCCGTGGCATACGCGGTGGCGGTGGCATCATCGACACGATTGGCCATCATCGCATTCAGCTGTGCCCCATCGTATGCCGCGGATTTCAGGTCGCTTTCATCGATTCCGCGCACACCCGCGGTTTCCGTGACGCGGCCGCTGCCGGCCTTACCGCCCGTCAGCACGCGCTGGTTGGCCCCGCCGTCTTCGGCACCGGCATAGTCCACGCGGACGTCATTAACACGTACGAAACCGGGCGTTCCGGCGGGCAACTGCAATTCGTACCACAGACCATGCTGCGCGGAAATCACGACTGCGGTATTGCGCTTCAGGCTGGCGATCTTGGTTGCTTCGAACTTCGGCTCGGCATACACGTCGACAGCCGGTTTCTGCACGATGGCGCTAAGTTCCGCCGCATCGGCACCGAACGCCGTCAGGGCGGCCGCAATCAGGCACATTGATAACGCGCGCATCACTTTTCTCCTGATGAGTCGCCCGGATGCAGCGAAGCGATGCTGCGCTGCGTCAGTGGCCATTCGGTCGAAGTCGCGAGCACCTGGCCGATCAACACGTGCAGCAGCCCGCGCCTGTCGCCATCGGGATGCGCGGAATCATTGTCGATCTCGGCGCTGGCGAATGCCAGCCGTATGCTGCCGTCGTCCGGCAATCGCGCATCCTGTTCAGCCAATTGCCGCTCCAGGCGCGCAAGATCGCGCATCGCCGCCGCGTGAACCGCGCTTCTGGTTCCGCCATGCCACACGAGCACCATCAGGTCGCTCAGCGCCTCGTGCATAAAGCTTTTGCGCTCGACCACGCCCTCCAGCATCACGGCGTCGCTGCCGGCATACAGGAAACGACGCATCCGGCGGCGGTACTCGCGCCGGCGCCGCGCCGTCGCCTTCCGGTCGAGTTGGGTGTCCGGCAGGAAACGTAGGCGTGCGATCCCCAGCCAGCGATCCCTGGCTGGATCGTACTCCGCCAGGAAATCGCCGTGGCCGACCGCGCGCCCGCGTTGAACTCCTGCGTACATACGACACAGGCCGAAATTCAGGCTGATAAAACCAACGGCGGCGAAGATGTCGAAGAAGTATCCGAAAAAAGTGAGGCCGATGAACGCTGCGCCGAGCAACGCCAGGTTGGTGGCGACGAAGACCGAGTCGATGTCGTTGGCCGGTTCGCCCCGGTAGAAGGCAAATGTCGTCAGCACCGCCAGCAGTGCAGCAAGGACATACTTCAATCCTGCCGGCGGCGCGCGAATCGCGCTGTCGGCGATCAACGCCTCGGTCGCCTCGGCCAGCGCCTCGACGCCCGGCATGACCGGATCCACCGGTGTGGGCTTGGCGTCATTGAGTCCGGAAGCCGTATAGCCGACCACAACGATGCGGTCCCTCAGGTCGGGCAACGCCGCAGTCGCGTCGCGGCAGACGGGCTCGCCATCAACCATGAGATCCGCGGCGCTGATCCTTGGCAGGCGGGTGTCCTGCCGCCAGTTCGGTCGCACCTTGTCGGCAAAACGTCTGGGTGAACTGCGCGTGACGGTCATCGCCAAGCGCAGTGGAAGCGAGGGCAGCGCCCAGTCGCCGGCCGTTTCGTACAAAGGAATGTCGCGCAGCACCCCGTCTTCATTGCGCGCGACGTTGACAATCGCGCTGTTTCTCGCCATCGCCTTGCCGTAAGGCAGCAGCACCGCGACTTTCGGATCAACCTGTGCGTCGGGCTTCAGCGGGAATGCCGATGGAGCCTGCGAAGCACGCAAGGGCGAACCCTCGTCATAGTCCGGATGCATCCGGGTGGCAGCGAATACAAACCGCCCGGCGCCACCCCCGGCCATGGCCTCCAGCGATTGATCGCCAACCGGATCGTCACGCGAGGGATCGGCAAACAGCACGTCGTAGCCGACCATGAGCACGCCGCCACGGTCCAGCCGGTCGAGCAGGTCCGCGTGTCGTTGCCGGCTCCACGGCCAGCCGCCTTCACCCTGTGCGCGGATGTACTCGATCGAGCATTCGTCGATCTCGACCACGACCACCCGGCCCGACGGCTGGGGTTCGAATGGACGCCAGTTGATCACCTGATCGAAGATCGCGTCTTCAGCCGAGTTCAGTGACCGCTCGTGGGTCCAGTCCCAGCCCAGCCACGCCAGTGCGCCGACTGCAAGTAGCGGAAAAAACGAGAATTTGAGCCGGAACACCAGTCGCGAAAATGGCCGCCGATAGCTGCGATCGACCCGGGTCCATGCGCGAATGAAAGTGTCGCCGAGCGCCGCCAGCGTGGCGTCGAGCCGGGAGAGGGCGCGGCCGATCAGCCTGCCGAGCAACGACGCCCCCTTGTTACCGTATTTCTACGACGCCGCGGTGAAATCGATCTCAACGTTTATGGTTCCCATTTGCCCGCTGCCGGGATCGTATGACGTCGCGTTCGGACACTTGTAGTGTCCCGTAATCAAATTGCCGGTGACAGCCATGCCGCCCGTGCAGCTCACCGCGCCAAAGGTTGACGACGGTTTTCCGCGCCCGACATTGATGCCCACCTCGTCGGGGCTGACGGTCACGAAAGCGTTGGGCGCCTCGGATCCTGACGCGCCGTATTGGAGCCACGTCATTTCGCCATCGCTGTAGCTGGCCTGGCTGTTGATCGGAATATCTTCGTCGATCTGGAACGATCCGGTTACGGTCACCTTCGCGCTGCCGCCGATGTAGGTGCGAGCGCTGATGACCGGCACGTCCACGGCTTGAGCGGTGTCGACCGCTTCGGATTGCGGCATGTCAACCGCGTTCTCCTGCCCGTTACCGTCGTTACCCGAGCAGGATGTAATCACCGCGATCAGCGCCAGAAAAGAAACCCAGGACAAGCGCGATTTCATGGCCAACCCCCTTGATTTTCACATCAATCGGCAACCGGACGCCCGCCTCGTGCTTCTTCAGATGAATGGGCGGTCCGCGTCGGACGGAGTATATTCCTGACGGCGAATGTGGCGGTTGGGGGTGCCTGACGCTTCTTGGCGTTCGGCCGCAGCGATCGCAATGCCCGCCTGCAACAAAGAAAATAGCCATGCATCGTCAAGCACTT
>JANNTO010000122.1:0-1866 GCA_031403675.1 Gammaproteobacteria bacterium
GCCGACCGTGCCAACCGCGCTGCCGCCCGTAAGGACCGCGCCGCCGACCGCGCCCACGCCGGCGCCGATCGCCGTGTTCTTGTCACGCTGCGACATCTCCGCGCAACCGCTCAGGCCGATAAATACCGCCGCGGCCACCGCACTCACTGCCAAGCTTTTCATCGTTTTCATTTGACTTCCTTTTCTGGGACAACATTTACCTGCAAATCCTGGCCTTTTTCGGTCAGGCGTTCGTTTGAATGACATGACTAAGGGTCGTGATTTTGTTGCCGGTGCCGCTTGTCAACCCCGGAATCCAGCCCATCAATGCCGCGATTCCAGTGCCGCAGAGCAGGATCAGGACGACGGCGGCGATCCAGGCAAATGCGTTGGAGGAGGGGGCTGTCTGCGGTTTCATTGAGCGTTCTTTTTCAAAGGTGCCGGGGCCCCGGTAGAAAGCCCCCGCAATGGCGAGGCCTTTCTCCGGGCTTCAGGCCGCATTTGAGCTACTTCTTGAGGCGCTGCCCGGTGATTTCGATGGACACGTGACGGTCAGGCTGCAGGCAGGCGATGGTGCTCGCATTCGGCGTCTGGCCGGTGCACAGACCCGGCGCCGTGGTCGGCTGCGATTCGCCCTTGGCGGAGGTCTGCACCATCCCCCAGGAAGGCTCGACGCCTTTGCTGACCAGATAGGCCTTCACCGTGGCCACGCGGCGCTCCGAGAGCGCCTGGTTGTAGCTGTCGGTACCGAAGCGATCGGCGTAGCCGACTGCCGCGATCGATCCGCCGCCGATGCCCTGGATATTGCTGACAAAGCTGTCCAGCGCGTCCTTGCCGGCCGGGCGCAGCACCGACTTGTCGAAATCGAACAGCACGTTGGCATCCAGCGACACTCTTTCGTAGACCGATTGCGGCGGCGCCGCGGCGACCACGACCGGCGCGACATACGGTGCCGGGGGCGGAACGTATTGCGCGACCGGGGCCGGGTTGCATTCGTTGTAGGGCGGGGGCGGGCCGAAGGCGCTGTGCCAGCATTCGCCGTAGCCGTTCTTCCAGATCTGGGTCTTGGTTGCTTCAGTCCAGACTTCCCGCTCATTCGGGGTGAGGGACTGCGCGCGCGCAGCGCTTGATGCGATTCCCAGTGCCAGGGCACAGGCGACGGCGAGGCCGAGTTGATTTTTGCTGAAAGTGGTTTTCATGGTTTCTCTCTTTTAAGTGGTGGTAGCGATGAAGGGACACTGAACGATCTGATGCAGCAGCTTGCGCTGCCGGCAGGCGAGCGTCGGCGCGACAACACACATAGTTGGAAATAAATATTGTGTCTGCTGGCGCACGGACCAGGTTGCGGAAGCGATGCACGATGCCGGCAACCAACCAAGGAGATCCACCATGCTCTACACCATCGCCGTCGTGCTGCTCATCCTGTGGGCCCTGGGGCTCGTTTCCGCCTACACCATGGGTGGATTCATCCACCTGCTGCTGGTAATCGCGGTGGTGGTGGTACTGCTCAGGGTGATCAGCGGCCGCAGGCCTATCTGACGGCGGCGATGCCTTGGCGGTGCTGCACGTCGGACAGCAGGCGGTCCAGTTCCTTCTTCACCACCGCGTAGCATTCGCAGGCCTGCTTCTCCAGGCCGGCACGCTCGAGCACCGCGATGTGGCCGCGGCGGTAACGGATCAATCCGGCCTCCTGCAGCTTGCCGGCGGCCTGCGTGATGCCTTCGCGGCGCACGCCGAGCATGCTTGCCACCAGTTCCTGCGTCATGACCAGGTCCTGCGTCGGCATGCGGTCGAGCGTCAGCAACAGCCAGCGGCACAACTGCTGCTCCACCGAATGATGCCGGTTGCAGGCCGCGGTCTGGAACATCTGCGTGATCAGCGCCTGCG
>JANNTO010000123.1:0-9579 GCA_031403675.1 Gammaproteobacteria bacterium
AGGAATTCGCGACCCGCATCAATGCCGAACTGGTCGGCAAGCTGGTCAACATCGCGAGCCGCTGCGCGAGTTTCATCCATCGCGGGCACGGCGGGCGCCTGGCCGACACCCTGCCGGATCCCGTGCTGTATCGCGAATTCGTCGCTGCCGGAGCGGGCATCGCCGAGGCCTGGGAATCGCTTGAGTACGCCGCGGCGGTACGCGAAATCATGACGCTCGCTGACCGCGCCAATCTCTACATCGACCGTCAGAAACCCTGGCTCGCCGCGAAGGATCCGACCCGCGCAGCAGAAGTGCAGGCGGTCTGCACCCAGGGACTCAACCTGTTCCGCGTATTGATGATCTTCCTGAAGCCGGTCCTGCCTGAGATCAGCGGACGCGCCGAGCAATTCCTTGGCGCACCGGTCACGCACTGGCGTGACATGGACCAGCCGCTGGTCGGCACAACGATCGCCGAGTACCAGCCGCTCGCGACCCGCATCGAACCAACGACCGTGCAGAAGCTCGTGGAGACACCGATGAATGTTGACGAACAGGCCGCGACACCGGCGCAGCCGGCCGAAATAGGCGTCGAGGAGTTTGCGCGCATCGACCTGCGGGTGGCCCGCATCGAAGCCGCATCCCTGGTCGAAGGCGCCGACCGGCTGCTGCAACTGACCGTCGATCTCGGCACCAGTCGCCGCACAGTATTCGCGGGCATCCGCAGCGCATATCAACCCGAGCAGCTCATCGGACGCCATGTGGTCGAGGTCGCGAACATGAAGCCGCGCAAGCTCCGTTTCGGCGTGTCCGAGGGCATGGCGCTTGCGGCATCCGGTGACGATGGTCTGTTCCTGATCGGGCCGGATGCCGGTGCGACCGCCGGCATGAAGGTCAGCTGATCGCTGGCAATGCCGGCCGATCCCATCGGCGACCGCGCCGCACGCATCAACGCACTGCTGCCGCAGACCCAGTGCCGACGCTGCGGATTTGACGGTTGCAGACCCTATGCGGAGGCGCTCGCCCGCAACGAGACCGCCCTCAATCGCTGTCCGCCCGGCGGTGACATCGTGATCGAACGCCTTGCCACGTTGCTGGGACGGCTGCCGCTGCCACTGGACCCGGCCTGCGGCAGCGAATCGCCGCCGCTGGTCGCCTGGATCGATGAACCCGCCTGCATCGGTTGCGCGCGCTGTCTCGACGACTGCCCGACCGATGCCATCGTCGGCGCGCGCAAGCGCATGCACACGGTCATCGCGGAGGATTGCTCGGGTTGCGAGTTGTGCCTGCCGTGTTGCCCGGTCGATTGCATCCACCTGATCGCGGTGGCAGACCTGCCGGCGCAACCGCTGACCGCAGCGGCCCTCGGCATGCGCGCCGAGCGCTACCGCAAACGCTATGACGCTCGGCTCTTGAGGCTCGCCCGCGATGACCCGCAAGACCGCTGAACGAGCGCTCGATGCAACTGCAGGCCGCAAGCTGTTTGCACGGCTGCGTGCGGCCAATCCGCGGCCGGATACCGAGCTTCGCTATCGCTCGCCGTATCAACTACTGGTCGCGGTGATGCTGTCGGCGCAGGCGACCGACAAGAGCGTCAACCAGGCGACCGGGCCGCTGTTCCGTGCCGCCGGAACACCACGAGCGATGCTCGAACTTGGCGAGCAGGGTCTGGCCGGCTACATCAGGACGATCGGGCTATGGCGCGTCAAGGCGCGTCATGTCATTGCCGCAACCCGGATCCTGCTCGAAAAGCATCGTGGACGCGTGCCGCGCGATCGCGCGGCGCTCGAAGCCCTGCCCGGTGTCGGCCGCAAAACCGCCAATGTGGTACTGAACACGGCATTCGGCGCACCGACGATTGCGGTGGACACGCACATCTTCCGCGTCGCCAACCGCACCGGCCTCGCGCCGGGACCGACGGTGCGCGCGGTCGAGGATCGGCTGCTCAATGTCGTCGCCGAGGAATTTCGCGCGAACGCGCATCACTGGCTGATCCTGCATGGACGCTATGTCTGCAAGGCACGGCGCCCGCTTTGCCCGCTTTGCCCGATCCACGACCTTTGCCTGTATCGCGACAAGACCGGGGCGGTCGCATGACCGTGCTGCCTGCGGCCGCTGGTCGCGAGGACTTGCGCCGGGTCTGGCAGCAGGCCTGGCAGAAAGCCCAGGCCGGGCATCTGCTGACGCCACTCGAGGCGCTGCTCGAGGGTGTGCTGCGCCTGCATCCCGAATACCACGCCGCACTCTTGCAGGACGATGCGCTCGCGCGCGAATGGCGGCCTGAAAGCGGTGAGTCGAATCCGTTCCTGCACATGGGGCTGCATGTGGCGCTTCGCGAAGGCCTCGCAGCGGACCGGCCCGCCGGCATTGCAGCGCTCGCATTGCGATTGACGCATGACTCCGGCGATCGGCATGCGGCCGAGCATCGACTGATGGACTGCCTCGCGGAAACCCTGTGGGAAGCGGAGCGAAACGGCATGCCGCCCGACGAATCGGCGTTCCTCGAGCGCGCCCGCCGCCTGGCAGGACGGTAATATCGGCCCTGCCGCGCCGGTCCTATTCGGGAGCATGAACCCCTTGCCGCCGCACCAGAATGCACGCTACCCGGTTGCCGGGGCCGGACTCGGCTTCCGGCGGGCGTTGTTGCCCGAATTGCGCGACAGCGGCGCCGCCGGGATCGATTTTTTCGAGCTCGCGCCGGAGAACTGGATTCATGCCGGCGGCTCGCTCGCACGTGATCTGCGGCATTTCACCGAACGCCAGCCATTCGTCGCACACGGCCTGTCGCTGTCGCTCGGCGGCCCCGCGCCGCTTGACGAGAACCTGCTGCTGGAAATTCGCGCATTCCTGGATGCCCATGGCATTCGGGCCTACACGGAACACCTGAGCTATTGCTCCGACGACGGGCACCTGTATGACCTGATGCCGATACCTTTCACCGAAGAGGCCGTGCGCTGGGTCGCCGGTCGCATACGGCGTGCGCAGGAAATTCTGGAACGGCCGATCGCGGTCGAAAATGTCTCCTACTACGCCGCACCGGGCGCGCGCATGAGCGAGATCGACTTTGTCCGCGCCGTGCTGGATGAAGCGGACTGCGGACTGCTGCTCGACGTCAACAATATCTACGTCAATGCGATCAACCATCGTTACGACGCCCGCGAGTTCCTGCGTGCGTTGCCGGCCGCGAGGGTCTGCTATTTTCATGTGGCCGGGCATTACGTCGAGGCGCCGGACCTGCGCGTCGATACGCATGGCGCCGATATCTGCGGCGAGGTCTGGTCGCTGCTCGACGAAGCGTATGCGTTGTTCGGACCGGTACCGACGCTGCTGGAGCGCGATTTCAACTTCCCGCCGCTCCCCGCACTGCTGCGCGAGGTCGCAGATATCCGCAACCGCCAGTGCACGTCGCATGCGACCGCCGGAGGCGCCTGATCATGCAACTTGCCGACCAGCAGAAAGCGTTCGCCGCACACCTGCGTGATCCCGAACGCGTGCCTGCGCCCGTCGGGATCGAACCGCGGCGCATGGCGATCTATCGCGAGTTGTTCTTCAACAACCTGGTCGATCTGCTGGGTGGCAGCTTTCCGGTCGCGCGCCGGATACTCGGCGCCGAGCGCTGGCAGCGTTTGATCCGCGATTTCTACGCCCATCATCACGCGCACACGCCCTACTTCCTGGAGTTGCCGGGCGAGTTCGTCGAGTGGCTCACGAAACGCACGCCGCACGCAGCTGACGAACCGGCATTCCTGCCGGAGCTCGCGCACTACGAATGGGTCGAGCTCGCGCTCGCAATCAGTGAAGAGCCGGCGCCGCAAGTCGCCACCACCGAGCGCGTGGAACCGCTCGACACGCCGCTCTCGGTTTCGCCGCTCGCCTGGCCGCTCGCGTACCGCTGGCCGGTGCACCGGCTCGCGCCGGAGTACCAGCCGGCGGCAGCGCCGGAACTGCCGACCTATCTGGTCGTCTACCGCAATGCTGCGGACGTTGTACTGTTTCTCGAGATCGGTGCCGAGACTGCGCGGCTGCTCGATGCGTTGGAGCAGTCTCCCGGGCTGACCGCCCGGCAGGCATTGCGACCGGACTCCCCACCGAATGATGACGCCGGATCAGCCGCTCGCGTCGCAATCGCGGACCTGCTGGATCGTCACGTGCTGGTTGCGTGGCAAGTTACCTGAGGAAATTGCCGATGACCGCAATCGTAAGGCTGCTGCTGAACGTGCAGCGCCGGCTCGACCAGGTCGGGACCTGGCTGCCGCAGCTCACGCTGCGCGCACTGGTCGGCTGGGAATTCTTCGAGTCCGGACTCGAAAAGCTGCACGGTCAGAACTGGTTCGCCGACCTCGCCGACCAGTTTCCGTTTCCGTTCGGCCTGATGCCGGTTGAGGTGAGCTGGTTCATCGCGACCTGGGCTGAACTGGCTGGCGGCATCTGCATCTGGATCGGTCTCGCGACGCGCTACTGGGCGATTGCGCTGCTGGTCCTGTCGTACGTTGCGATCGCAAGCGTGCACTGGCCGGATGACTGGTCATCGTTTGCCGAGCTCTGGAAGGGTTATGCGATCACGGACCGGGGCTATGGCAACTTCAAGCTGCCGCTGATCCTGATCGTGATGCTGCTGCCGCTCATCTTTGCCGGCGCCGGACGCCTGAGCCTGGATCAGCTGATTCACCGCCGGTTTGCTACTTCTTCGGCATGAAGAGGTCGGTGAGCGTGCCTTCGAATGCTTCGGCGGCGAATGCAACGGTCTCCGAAAGCGTCGGATGCGGATGAATCGTCAGGCCGATATCGGCGGCCTGTGCACCCATCTCGATGGCTAGCCCGACTTCGGCGATCAGGTCGCCGGCATTGCTGCCGACAATCCCGCCACCGACCACGCGGTGCGTTTCGGGATCGAACAGCAGCTTGGTGAATCCTTCGTCGCGATTCAGTGCCAACGAACGACCGCTCGCCATCCACGGGAACAGGCCCTTGCCGAGTTTCTGCCCACTTGCCTGTGCCTCGGTCTCCGTGACGCCCGTCCAGGCGATCTCCGGATCGGTGTAGGCGACCGAGGGAATCACGCGGGCGTCGAACGCGCGCTTGTGTCCGGCCGCGACCTCAGCCGCAACCTTGCCCTCATGCGAGGCCTTGTGCGCCAGCATCGGCTGGCCGGCGATGTCGCCGATCGCAAAAATGTGCGGGACGTTGGTACGCTGCTGGCGATCCACCGGCACGTAACCGCGCGGGTCCACGCGCACACCCGCTGCCTCCGCATTGAGCAGCTTGCCATTTGGCACGCGCCCGACCGCACATAGCACGCGATCGTACCGGCGCGGCTCGCCGGCATCCTTGCCGTCGAAACTGACCCGCAGGCCCTGGTCCAGTCCCTCAACGCCCGTGACCCGCGTGCCGGTCAGGATGGACGCATAACGCGCGCGCAGGCGTTTCTCAAGCGGGCGTACCAGGTCGCGATCGCAACCCGGCATCAGCGTGTCCGTCAGCTCGACCACGCTGACCTCGGAGCCAAGCGCGTCATAGACGCAAGCCATCTCGAGGCCGATGATGCCGCCGCCGATCACGAGCAGTCGCTGCGGCACGCCCTTGAGGTCGAGCGCACTGGTCGAATCGAGCACCCGCGGATCATCCGGTAGTCCCGGGATGCGTGCCGGCTCGGAACCGGCCGCAATGATGCACTGCTCGAAGCCGATCATTTTCGTGGAACCGTCGGGCGCACGCAGCTTGACCCGATGCGGCGCTGCAAACCGCGCGAACCCGCGCAGCACCTGCACCTTGCGCTGCTTCGCCAGGATCGTCAGGCCAGCGGTCAGCTTGCCGACGATCTTGTTCTTCCACTGCTTCAGCGCTTCGGTGTCGATCTCAGGCTTGCCAAAGCGGATGCCGTGCGAAGCCATCGATTTGGCTTCCTCGATCACGCGGCCGGCGTGCAGCAGCGCCTTCGAGGGTATGCAGCCGACATTGAGGCAGACGCCGCCGAGTTGCGGCCAGCGATCAACCAGGATCACGCCGAGCCCCAGGTCCGCCGCGCGGAACGCTGCCGTGTAACCGCCGGGCCCGGCGCCGATGACGAGCAGTTGCGTGGACAAGTCGACGGCTGGTTCGCCGGCGGCGAGGTCGGGCGCAGCGCCGGTCGAATCGTGCGCCGCGAGCCGTACCGTATCGCTCGAGGACGCGGCGATCAGCGCGATCAACGAATCCTTCGACACGCGATCGCCCTTGGCGACCATGAGTTCCTGCACGATGCCGGCAACGGTGGCCGGCACGTCCATGGTCGCCTTGTCGGTTTCAAGCGTGATTAGCGGCGTTTCTGGATCGACCGTGTCGCCTTGCTTGACCAGCACCTCGATGACCTCGACGTCCCGGAACTCGCCGAGATCCGGGACTCGCTGTTCGACCACGCCGCTCACGGCACAGCCTCGGTCAGGCTCTGCGGATGTGCGAGCGCCTCAGCCAGCGCGACCACGAAGCGCACCGCTTCCGCGCCGTCGATCACGCGATGGTCATACGACAGGGACAGCGGCAGCATCAGGCGCGGCACAAAGCCGCCATCGCGCCACACCGGACGCTGCTGCGAACGGGACACGCCGAGTATCGCCACCTCCGGCGCATTGATGATCGGCGTAAAGGCCGTGCCGCCGATGCCGCCGAGACTCGAGATCGTGAAACAGCCGCCCTGCATCTCTGCGGCCGAGAGCTTACCGGCGCGCGCTTTGCCGGCCAGATCGCCGAGGTCGCGGGCGAGTTCGTAGATGTCCTTGCGCCCGGCATCGCGGATCACCGGCACGACCAGCCCGTTTGGCGTGTCGGCGGCGAATCCGAGGTGCAGGTACTTCTTGAAAACAAGATTCTGGCCCGACGCGTCAAGCGAACTGTTGAAGTTGGGAAACTGGGCCATGACACGCATGCAGGCGCGTGCGATGAATGCGAGTGGTGTCAGCTTGATGCCGAGTGACGATGCGCGGTCCTTCAGCGACACGCGCAGCGTCTCGAGTTCCGTGATATCCGCTTCGTCATGCTGCGTGACATGCGGCAGGTTGATCCAGGAGGCCTGTAACCGGCCGGCTGAAATGCGCTGGATGCGGCCGAGCGGCTTGACCTCGACCGCCCCGAATGCCGCGAAATCGACCTCCGGCACCCGTGGCAGCGCGACCCCCGCGGCACTTCCTGCAGCCGGCGTGCCGGCCAGCGCCTGCTTGACGAAAGCCTTGATGTCTTCCTCGCTGACGCGGCCCTTGACGCCGGTGCCGGTGACGCGCATCAGATCGACACCGAGCTCGCGGGCGAAACGCCGCACCGCCGGGCCCGCATGGGCGCGCCGCAGGTCTGCGTCGCCCGCAGTGATGGCCGCGACCGTCGCTGCAGTCTTCGGCTGGTCGGGAGCCGCCGGTCTGGACACCCTGGCCACCGGCGCCGCCACATCCCCGGCTCGCTTTGACGACTCAGTGGCCTGGCCCTCGACCGTCGCGACCAGATCCCCGGCACTGACACGCGCACCCTTGGCGACATGCAGCTTCTTGACGACACCGGCGGCCGACGAAGGCACGTCCATGGTCGCCTTCTCGGTTTCGAGCGTGATCAGCGGCGTCTCGAGTGCGACTGCATCGCCTGCCGCCACCAGCACCTCGATGACCTCCACGTTCTTGAAGTCGCCGAGATCGGGCACGCGGACTTCCAGTACGGCACGGCCCGCATCGGCGCTGCGTGCCGGCTTGACTGAGACCATCTTTGCTGGCGCGTCGCCGACGGTTTCAAGTTCGGCGATCGCGCTGCCCTTCGACACGCGGTCGCCCTTGCTGACCACGAGTTTCAGGATGCGTCCGGCACCGGTCGACGGGACATCCATCGTCGCCTTGTCGGTCTCGAGCGTGATCAGCGGACTGTCGACTGCGACCAGGTCGCCTGGCTTGACCAGTACCTCGATGACCTCGACATCATGGAAGTCGCCGAGATCCGGGACCTTGATGGTGGTGCGATCGGGCACGGGCGCGCTCAGCTGACCAGCGGATCCGGCTTCGCCGGGTCGAGGCCGAAGTTCTTGATCGCAAGCGCGACGGTCGCCTTGTCGAGCTTGCCGTCGTCGGCGAGCGCCTTCAGCGCCGCGACCACGATCCAGTTGCGGCCGACCTCGAAATGCTCGCGCAGTGCCTGGCGCGAATCGCTGCGACCGAAGCCGTCGGTGCCGAGCGCGACATAGCGGCCGGGCACCCACTGGCGGATCTGGTCCGCAATCACCTTCATGTAATCGGTTGCGGCGATGAACGGCCCGTCGCGACCCGCGAGGCATTCGCGCACCCACGGCATGCGCGCTTTCTGCACCGGATTCAGCATCGCTGTGCGCTCACAGGCGAGCGCATCGCGACGCAGCTCCGAGAAACTCGTGACGCTGAACACGTCGGCCGGGATACCGAACTCGGATTCAAGCAACGCTGCCGCGGCAAGCGCCTCGCGCAGGATCGCGCCGGAACCGAGCAGCGTCGCGCGCACCGCGCCGCGACCGCCGATGTGCAGCAGGTACATGCCGCGCAACACGCCCTGCTCGACGCCTTTCGGCATCGGCGGCTGCGCGTAGTTCTCATTCATGCAGGTGATGTAATAGAAGACGCTTTGCTGTTCCACGTACATGCGCCGCAGCCCGTCCTGCATGATCACCGCGAGCTCGTACGCATAACAGGGGTCGTACGAGACGCAATTCGGGATCGTCGATGCGAGCAGGTGGCTGTGGCCATCCTGGTGCTGCAGGCCCTCGCCGGCAAGCGTCGTGCGCCCCGCGGTCGCGCCGATCAGGAAGCCGCGCGCCTGCATGTCGCCTGCGGCCCAGGCGAAATCGCCGATGCGCTGGAAGCCGAACATCGAATAGAAGATGTACAGCGGGATCATGTTGATCCCGTGGTTGGCGTAGGCCGTGCCGGCCGCCATCCACGAGCAGAAAGCGCCCGCCTCGTTGATCCCTTCCTCGAGGATCTGGCCCTTGAGGTCCTCGCGGTAGTACATCAGCTGGTCCGCGTCCTGTGGCGTGTAGAGCTGCCCGACCGACGAGTAGATGCCGACCTGCCGGAACAGGCCCTCCATGCCGAAGGTCCGGGCCTCGTCCGGCACGATCGGCACGACGTGCGGGCCGATGTTCTTGTCCTTCAGCCACTGCGTCAGGATCCGCACGCAGGCCATCGTGGTCGAGATCTCGCGGCCCTCGCTGCCGTCCAGCAGGTTCTTGAAGGCTTCGAGCGGCGGCACCGTGAGCGCCGGCGCATTCGTGCGCCGCACCGGCAGCGAGCCGCCGAGCGACTTGCGGTGGCCCTTCAGGTACTGCATCTCCGGGCTGTCTTCCGCCGGGCGGAAGAACGGCAGGCGCGAGATCTCCTCGTCCGAGATCGGGATGTTGAAGCGGTCGCGGAAGGCCCTGAGCGCCTCGTCGTCGAGCTTCTTCTGCTGGTGCGTGACGTTCAGCGCCTCGCCCGCCTTGCCCATGCCATAGCCCTTGACGGTCTTGGCGAGGATCACCGTCGGGCGACCCTTGTGCGCAACCGCCGCGGCATAGGCGTTCCAGACCTTCTGCGCGTCGTGGCCACCGCGATTGAGGAGCGCAATCTCCTCATCCGACATGTG
>JANNTO010000124.1:0-7423 GCA_031403675.1 Gammaproteobacteria bacterium
GCGAGCGCCAGGTTACGCTCGTCCAGAAGGGCGACATGGCGGGCGCCGAGAAGCTCAATCACGAAATGGAGAAAATCCAGGCCGAGTATCAGAAGGTCGCGGCAGAGGGCGACAGCGAAGCACGGATCGCCGCGGCCGGAAGAGAAATGGATCGCGATCTCCGCATGTCCATTACGGTGGGGGTCAACGTGGCGTACGAAGCGCTGAATAGCGGTGCCGCGAATTTCGCCCTGCCGACCGGCGCATTTGCCGCCCAGCGCTGGACCGACGCCGGCGATGCCGCTACCAACGACGAGGCACACGCCCTGGTGCTGTACGGCAAATGGAATCGCACCGGGACGCCGCCGCGCTGGACGGCGGCGCCGCGCGCGAACGCGGTGCCGACGGCGGCCCACGTCATTTCGGTCAAAATCCTCGGCGATCCGACGCGAATCGATCCGCTGTTACAGGGGATCGATTTCAAGAGCCTGGCGGCGACTTTCACCAAATAGAAGAACGTTTGGGCGCGGGTCATCCGGCGACTGCTCGTCGCCGGACCCACTTTTATTGAATCGGCTTGTCGCAGGTGCCGACCTTCTTGCCGGTGAGCTTGATCGTCATGCTCATGCCCTCGGCCGTGGCCTTGATCGCGCCCGTGTAGGCATCCGGGCCTTCGAAGGTGATCTCGCCGGAGCCGGTCATCGGCTCGTCGCCGCTGCACTGCATCGTCCAGGTCGCCTTGTTGCCGACGACCTTGTAATCCGACGTAACGCAACTCGGGTCGCCGCCCGGTGGCGGCTTCTTCCATTCCTTTGCCGCGCACACCTGCAGGTTTTGCGGCGGAAACGCCATCGGCATGCCTTCCATCACCATCTGGGAGGTCGTCTGCCAGAGGACGCCCGGCGGATCGGCGGCCTGAGCCGGCGCCAGCGCGAGTAGTACCAGCGAAGCGGCCGCGGCAAGGCGGCCCGTCAATGCAATGTTCATGCGTTCACCCATTCTTGGTTCGTATGTGGACCGGGGTGAGGGTGATATGCGCCCGCGGGCGGGAGGCTGTCAAGTGGTGGGCGCTTGCTTGTCGGCCAATCGTAGGACTATAAGTAGCAGGCCTTCGGCACCCGTCATGGGTCGTCGAGCGCGGGGGATGATCCAGTGAAACGCTCGTTTGCGCATGCCTGCGTTGGCCTGGCGCTTGCCGTCTGCCTGAGCACGCTTGCTGCGGCTCTCGCCACTGCTCAGCAGGGTTCCGACGCGAGCGATCCGATCGACCTGTTCGCGAAAATGATGCCCGTCTTTTCCCACGACCGATGCACGGGATGCCATGGCCGGGTCAATCCCGAGCTCGAGACCGGCCACAATCACAGCATGGGTCAGTTCACGGACACGCGGGATTGCATCGACTGTCACACGCAGTCACCTGGTTGGAGGACGAAGCCCGACCTGGCGTTCTTCAACAAAGACACGAAGCAGCTTTGTCTCATGCAATCCGGATTCGTTGAGAGTATTCGCGGGGCTGCCCGAATGCAGAGCGTGAGCGTTGCTCAAGCTGACGCGCAGTACCTCGACCACCTGTCGATGGACAGTCTGATCGGCGCTGCATACATCGGTACGCGCGGCGGCGCGACCGGTCAGGCCGATCCGCCAGGCATGAACCGAAAAGACTTCGTGACTGCCGCGAAGGCCTGGCTCGAAGTTGGCTCCGGCTGCGGCAAGTGGAAAGGCGAAATCACCCAGAGCGAGACGTTTGGAAGCAACTACGAGTATCCAATGCCGGGCCTCAACGGCACAGTGCAGGTCAACGAAACGGCCGGCCGTGAAATCAAGATCACTCGCGACAACGGCGTGACCACGGGCACGTTCACGATGAGCGGTCATCAGACCATCGTCCAGTCGATGAACCTGGATGGCTGCTCGAGCGTAATCACGTCCGTCGGCGACTGGGTCAGCACGACTCCGGCGAATGCGGACGCCGGCATGACCATCGCCATCGCAAATGACGGCAGCTACACGATACGGTTCGTCGGGCCCGTCGAAACGAGCAGGAGCAGCGGCTCGGGCCACATGGTGAATGATTGCGGAATCGCTCCCTTTTCCGATCCGGCGGAACCGCCCACTGAGCTCACCTGGGGGTCGTGGGCATTCACGATACGCTGCCCTTCAAGCCATGCGATTTGCCAGATCTTCGATCCTGACAATCAGCGTTTGAGCGGCACGATGGAGCGCGTCATCAAGGATCACAGCGATGCCGCGGACCCACAATCCAGGCTGACTGTCTCGCTGGCCGGGATATCGCGCGCGGACGACGGCGCTTCACTCCCGGTGACGGTCAAGACGACCTGGGATCTGACGCTCAGCGAGTGACTGGTCCGGCGGCCAAGGCCCGTGTCCCCGAGGCGAGAGGCTGTCAGGTCTCGAGGAACCCATCAGATTCCGTATCCCAATTCGTTCAGCCGTTTCAACAAGCGCATCAATCTCGTATGCATTGCGAGCCGGTCCATGTCGGCGCGGGTCAGACTTCTGACGCCCGGTCTGCTCACGAAATCGCGCGCCTGCGCGGCCCATCGAGCATTGGCACCATTGCCGGCATAGGCTCGCAAACGCACCGCCAGCACTTCCATCAGATCGTCGATGAGAGCCTTTTCAGTTGTCGCACTGCCATGAAAGCCCGTATCCATGACCCCGATGGTCTCCCCCGATGCGGGGTCGACTCTCCACCAAGCCAACCGTGATTTGCCATCGAGAGTCACCGCACTGCCAGGCACGAGCGCCATGTAGCCCGCGTTGACGTCGCTCGCCAACCGCTCTGCAACATCCTCGGGCCATTTGAGCCTGGCGACCGCCTCGCCGTCGCGTGCCTTGATAAGCACGGTCGCGTCGGGACCATCCCCTGCGCCAGCGAACACCGCCGCGGCGTTCTCGGCGGACTTTAGGTCGGCAGTCAAGGTGAGAATCTCGGCTACCGTGTCAGCCACACCCTGACGCAGTCGAATTTCAAATGCGCTCGCGCCGTCCGGCCGGCCGGGCGATGTTTCATTCGAGGCAAGATCGATCTGCTCTCGAAATGACTGCGCGGACTGTACGACGGGTAAGCCGACGCGGTACGTGAGTACATTCGGCCGATTGATGAAAGAGCCGCCTGCTTGCAAACCGAGAGTCGAGCGCCACAACACGAGATCCGTCAAGGGGCCCCTGGCGGCGGCGCGATCGAGCAGCGACGAAGCGAGCTGGCCGGCTTTCTTGCGATCGGATTCCTTCGACAGCTCCCGGAACGCCGCTTGATTCTCGACGACACCCGCCAGCGCAAGATGCCCGACGAACTCACCCGTGAATTCGCAGGGTTGCAGCAGTATGTCCGTGGAACCCAACAGCGCTTCATATCGCTCGACCATTCGTTCATTGGTGCTGGCGTCGAACCCGGCTGCCTTGGCGGCCCGGTTTGTGGGCCCCAGCACGTCAAACAGCGGCCGCCGCAGACGCTTGGGCTCGGCGCCCGGGACGTGAATCTCAAAATCCAGCCACTCTGCTGTCATGTAACTATCGGCGATATCGCCCCCAGCGAGCGCCATATCCATTCCACCGAGTAGTCCGCCGCCGCCGGTATCGCTGATGTCTCGCGAAGATGATAGTGGGCTCGCTTTCGGTTGTCCGCCCTCGGTGAAACCCGATTGCACGATGTACTCATCGCCGACCTGCAGGTACGGCACCCATTCCCTCACGTTGACCGCGGTATTGCCGATTGCATTCGGATCGGTGGCAGCATCCGGTAGGCTTTCAGGCCAGGGATCGGGCAGGTGACCCAGCACGATCCGCTGATCGATGGTTTCGGCCGGCCTGAACGTCGTGTCGAGCACGACTGATTCCGTCGTGGCACCCTGCTCGTAACGCTCGACGACGACCTGAAGCCGAACCGTGTGCCACGCGTCGTCGGGTATGGCCGCCATTGCGGCACCGTCTGCCCAGGCGCTGACCGATGCCGCCGGCACCACCGTGCTGCCGCTCTTCCCGTCAGGCAACAGGACATCCATCGCGATCCAACGATCCCCGTCCTGGCGCTCGATCCACCAATGATCCTGCAGAGCTCGAACTCGCGCGAGTTCATCCGACCGCTGTGCACCGGCGGCTACTTCGCGGACTGCGGCATAGAGGTGGTCGGCCTGCGAGCGCGCCAACGTTAGCGCATCGGATTCCAGTTTTCTGGCCTCCGCCAACTTTTGTTCGATCATCGTCTCGTGGCCAGGCAATAGATTCGCATCGAATCTTCGGCGATTGTTCTGGCTTTCCGACTCGGCAACCTTCCGTTCGGCCGGCATCGGCCTCACCTTGCCGAGCAGCTCACGAGCGGTCCCTTCGGAAAGCTGACCGTGTGCCAATCGAACGGTGTGGCCGCTGTGACGCAGCAAGGCGCCAAGCAGTGCCGCACGATCGAGGCTGCTGCCTACGCGATCGAGCATGACTCCTTGCGGCCCCCGCAATAGCCCGCGATAAGGCGCCCACGAAGTATGGTCGCGAACCCATTCGAAATGAGCCTGAGGATCCTTTCCGACCTTCTTGGCAAGGGCTGCCGGATCGAACTCGTGCCGCTGAATTGAAGCCGCTTCCTTGACGATCAGATCCACCAGTGCCTCGATCTCCCCCGGCGCCGGTGCCTCCGTGCTCGCGGTTCTGCCTTGCGCAGAATCCACGCTCTTGTCCTTTCCCTTGCCCGAGCAGCCAATCAACAGCGCGAACAGGATTGCGAGGCCAATGCGTGACCAGTGCGAAGTCATGGCAACTCCCTCGTATCGTCAGGCCGATCATGGATCCGGGCGTTACACGAGATCGCGCTTTTCGAGCGCTGTCGACCAGCCGTTGTCATGCACCATACGCCGAGTTGTCAGCGAACGGAATCATGGCCATGTGTGTATCCGTGATTTAGCGCCGGATGACAAATCTGTCGCCCTCGACCCCAAGCCCGAGTGTCATCGTCTGGTCCGGCACGATGGTCAGCGGCTCTTCGAGCACCTGCCCCAACGCGTCGATGCGAATGCGGTACTTGCCGGGCGGCAGCTCGCGGCTCAACTCGCTCGTCTGCCCGGAAACGAGCAGCTTCCCCGCTGCATCGAATATGTCGTACGGCAGGCGATTGAGCGCGGCAAGCATCACCGCCCGCGATAGCTGCGCGCCGTCCTGCGCGCTGTAGTAACGGCCGCCCGTCGAGCCGGCGAGCGCGCTTAACTCGGCCACGGCAGTCTCGCCAGTCAGCGTGAAGCCGACGATGTTGAGCGTGACGTTGAGGCCCGATGCCTGCAGCTCCGCCGCCGCGGCTTTTGCGTCGCCCTTGCAGCTCTCCTCGCCGTCGGTGATCAGGATCACCGAGCCGCCGCCTGCCGTTTTCAGGTCGCCGATGGTCTCCAGGGTCGAATAAATGAGCGGCGTCTCGCCGCGCGGCTTGAGGCGCGAGGCCGCCTTCACGATGCGTTCGCGGTCGAGTTTCGCAATCGGAACGACCAGCTCGGTGTCCTTGCAGGTCTGCGCGGACTTCGACGAATGCCGGTGGCCATACACGCGCAGGCCGACATTCATGTCGTCCGGCAGCACCGTCACGACGTCCTGGAGCATGGCGAGCGCCGTTTTCCAGCGCGTGGTTTCGCCGAGCTTCGCGTTCATCGAACCGGACACGTCGAGCACGATCTCGAGATTGCGGGATGGCGGCTTGTCGCCCTGCTGCTTGACGATCTGCAGCGCGCCGGTCGGCTCGGCGCCGTACGCGCCGGCGAGGCCGATCACCGCCCACATCGTGTGGGCAAAGGCAGAGGGCTTCTCGCTTTCCGTGTTCATCGCCTCCCAGGCTCCGTTGTCGAGCGCCTTCGGATCTTTTGCCTGGTGCGTCAGCAGGAAATCCACGCCGCGCCGAAACATATCGCCGTGGATGCTGACGCCTGCCTGCTTGAAGGCATAGAGCACCTGGCCCGTCGCGATTGCATTCGAACCCTTCGACTTCTCGTTCTCCTTCCAGCCGCCGTCCGCTTGCTGGTCGATGGCGAGCGTCTCGACCACCGACCACGCCGCGCGTTTCTGGTCCGGCGTGCCGTAATGCATCAGCGCGATGACCTTGAAGATCTTGTCCTGGTTGGTCCGGGGCTCATTGGACGCAATCCATGCGACTGCCTTCTCGACGAACCGGTCGTACTGTGGATCCTCGGAGTGGTCTGCGTTCCAGTCCATGGGGATCAGCGCGTTGGCAGTCGTCATGAACTTGCCCTGGACGATGGGCGGATTGACCTCGTCGACCGGCATTGAACCGTCCGGGGCCTGTCGCTCCATCAGGCGTTTCGCCGTTTCGTGGAGCTCGCTGTATTGCGGGTAGGCCGCCCAACGGCCCTTGTCGGTCGTGACGCCCATCGCTTCGGCGGCATAGGCCAAGCCCATCGATCCGAAGACCACGGCCGAGTGCGATCCACCAAACCAGCTGCCATAGGTGGCCTGGGAGCGTACCTGCTCGTCGAGCTCGGTGACGGAGCGCATGTTCACGCGATAGTCATGCTTCAGGGCGACCGCCTGCCCCATGAGCACCTGCGACTGCACATGGCAACCGAAACATTTGCCGGTCTTCTTGGTCCAGATGGGCGCGGCCTGCTGCAGCCAGTCGAGGCCGCGCTGCGCGGCTTCGCGCGGGCTGCCTTTCCAGCGCTCGACCAGGGGCGCGCGCTCGAAGAGCGGCGTATAGCCGCGGTGATCGGACTCGATGATTTTCACCTCGGCGATCTCGAGCGCCTTCGGAGCGACGCCGGATAGCACGCGCAGTTTCACGAACTTCGCCTCGACCGGATCGAACTCGACGGTCTGCTCGCCCGGTTTCGCCTCGAGGGTAGCGGTCGCAACCCGGGAAAAATTCTGGTACGGGTCCGTCATCGAGGTCCAGACCTCGATGTCTTTCGGTGCCGAGGCCGGATCCGCCGGCAGCGCGATCGTCACTGCCTTGATCCACGCGGGCTCGCGCTCGAAGAACGAAAACACCGCGTCCAGCGGATACTCGAACGTGATCCACCAGCCGGTTTCGGCTATCCAGGTCGTATCGGGCAGGCCGTCCACGAGGCGGCGGCCGGTAAATCCCGGGCCGTAGTTGCTGGCGAGTTCTTCGACCGCGCCGCCCATGTCGGCCGCAGCGATGTTGACGTCGACGGCCGGTGGCGGCGGCGCTTCCTGGGGTTTCGCGTCTGCGCTGGCCGGAGCGGGCGTATCACCCTTTTGCGAGCACGCCGCGCTCGCCAGTATGGCGAGGGCGATGACACTGATAATCCGATTATTCACGAGTCAATGTGCTAAGTGCTTGACGATGCATGGCTATTTTCTTTGTTGCAGGCGGGCATTGCGATCGCTGCGGCCGAACGCCAAGAAGCGTCAGGCACCCCCAACCGCCACATTCGCCGTCAGGAATATACTCCGTCCGACGCGGACCGCCCAT
>JANNTO010000125.1:0-11687 GCA_031403675.1 Gammaproteobacteria bacterium
GCCGGGTCGAAGCGCATCAGCGGGCCGTCCTTGCCGCGAGGATTGTACGCCGCGCCGTGAAAGCGGAAATCGTGCGTGCGCACGTGCAGGGCCCAGCAGAACTCCTGCGCGTCGAGGTCGAAGCCGAGGATGCTGTCGTAGCCGGTCGAGGTCAGGAACAGCCGGCGCTCGTGCACCGCGATCTCGTGGCAGTGACGCAGATAGGGATTGCGCCAGGAACCGATCAGCTCGAAATGCGGCGTATAGGCAAACAGCTCGTCGCTCGCGGCGATGTACACGTTGTCGCCGTCGAAGGCGACGCCGCGCAGCCCCCGGTCCCAGCCGCGGCCCTGCCAGTCGATATCCGTCTTGTTCCAGTCGAGGGTCTGCCGGACCGCGCGCTTCTCGAGGTCGATCAGGTAGACGCCGCCGTGGCTCTCGCCCTGGTGGCTGCCGCGAACCACCGAGGTCGTGACCAGCTTCAAGGCGGCCGCCCTGATGCTACGTGCGAGCGCTCACCACTTCTTGCTGAACGAAAGGCTGATGCTTCGCGGCCGCTGGAGGCTCCTGAGGTATCGATAGCGCGGATCGATGGTCCCGACGCTGTTCGAGTAGTCGCTGCTGCTCAGGTAGTTATAGCCCTCTTCGTCGAAAAGATTGCGTACCACCAGTGCTGTATCCCAGCCATCCGCGTGCTTGAAGCCGAACTGCAGCGTGCTCGTCGACCACGATGGCACCAGCAGGTCACGGTTGTTGTCGACGACGGCGCTGATACTGTCCCAGGTTTCCGCTTGATAGCTGTAGGACCAGCGCATCGAAAAATCGCCATTCAGCGGCAGGAAGCGCGGGAACTCGTACTCGGCGGCCAGCCAGTATTTCCGGTCGGGTGAAACCGGCATGACGGTACCTGCCGGCAGCACATAGCCGTCCGGATAGGTAGTGGGCTCGGTGAACTCAGGGTCGGCGGCGAACAGGCTCGCTTCGAGGATGAAGCGGTCGCTCACCTGCCAGGTGCCGTTGAGTTCGAGGCCTTTCTGCTCCGCCTTGCCGCCGTTGAACGTGCCGCGGACCCAGAACCCGCCGCCGCCACTTCGGGGGATTGAGTCGTTGAGCTGGATGTCATCCCACTTCATGAGAAAGATTGCCGCATTGAGCTGTATCCGGTCATCGAGCCACTGGCTCTTCAGGCCCAGTTCGTAATTCTTGAGCGTGTCGGGGCCATACTCGAGCGGAATCAGGCTGGTACTGGCAGCGCGTTGCGAATTGTTGCCACCGAGCCGGAATCCCTCGCTATAGAGCAGGTACATCATGCGGTCGTCGTCAAAGTGGAACTCGGTGCCGAATTTCAGCACGCTGTCGTCGGAGACGCCCTCGCGCTCCAGGCGGCCGAGCGTTGCATCGATCGGGTACGGCGGCAGTCCCTGCGGAATGCTGTAAATGTCGAATTCACGGCGATCGTATTCGAACCAGCGCGCGCCGGCGGTGATCGACCAGCGATCGGTCAGGGCGTAGGTCATTTCGCCGAACAGCGCTTTCTGCTTGATGGTCTTGTCGTAGATGTTCTGGTAATAGATGTCGGTGGCCGGCAACGGGTAGGCGACGTCGTAGCCCTGATACTGCGCGACGTAAGCGTAGAACTGGGCCCAGCCCCATGCGGTGGTCGACGTCAGGCTCGTGTTCTTCGTGCCGTAGTCCCACCAGTCGTAGACGTCCTCGTAGAAAGCGCCGGCCATCCATTGGAAGCGGCTCTCACCCTGCGATGTCAGGCGAACCTCGTAAGCCCAGCGATTCTGCTTCTGGTCGTTGTAAATCGTTCCGAAGGTGAGATCGGTGTCGTACAGGCTGTTCGGATAGGTATACGACCGCCACTGGTCGTAGGTCATGTTGTCCCATTCGTACTTGACGTCGCGGTCGAAGTACGAGGCGGTGACCGAGAGTTCGGCAAAACCGAGGTCGCCCTTGATGTTCATGGACGCCTGGTACCAGTCGTCGTCGCGGTATTCGTCGAAGAAGCGCGTGATCTTGTTGTCGCCGAGCGCGGGATCCGTCTCCCAGGCACCGTCGGCATCGCTGTATTGTGAAATCAGGCTGAGCGTCGCTTCCCACTGCGGGCTGATGGTCCAGCGCCCGGCGAGGCGGCCGCCCATGGTCGTGTAATCGTTCCAGTCTTCCTCGACGAATGCCGAATTGTCGCGGTCGCCGCGCAGTGTCAGGCCGAGGACGTTGTCGACGTATCCGCCTTCCGCCGAGTAGTAACCGGTCGCACGGACGGCGATATTGTCGCTCACCGGGATGTTGACCCAGCCGCTGATGTCGTAGCTCTCCTCGCCGCCCGAGGTCGTGCCGAGCTCCGCGTCGAGTTGGCCGGAAAATCCGGCCGGATCCGGTTTGTTGGTGATGTAACGCAGCGTCCCGGACTGGGAACTCGAGCCGAACAGTGTGCCCTGCGGCCCCGGCAGCGATTCGATGCGCGCGATGTCGATCAGGCGTACGTCCACCTGCTGCGAGATCGAGGTCATCGGCTGGTCGTCGAGATAGACGGCGACCTGGCTGTCGGTGCGGTATTCGGCTGATCCGGTCGAGACGCCGCGCATTACAACCGAGTTGCGGCCCGGCATGCTGTTGACGATGTTGACGGAGGGCAGCGCGCCGATCACATCCTGCAGATTCTGGAAGGCCTGTTTCTCGATCGCTTCGGTCGAGATGGAGATGACGCTTTGCGCGACATCCTGGAGATTTTCATTGCGCCGTGTCGCGGTGACGACGACCGGTTCGAGCCTGGTGCCTTCTGAGGGTGCGCGCTGGGCCAATGCCGCCGATGCCGGGTACAGAGTGGCGAAGATGGCCGCAGCCAACGGAGTCATACGATCATTCATGGCACCCCCAAAACACGATGTCACAGCGCGCAATCGATGTAACAGCTTGAGACTACAACAGGAATTCGGATTTTGCCAGCCGCGCGCCCGCTCAGTAATTTCCTTCGCGCGACGAATGCAAAACGCCGTTCTCGGCACCCAGGCGGTAGGCGATGCCATCCGCTCCCTGCCAGATCCTGAGGTTGAAGCGGCCACCGGGGCCGATCCGATAGACATCCACATCGCGAAATGTCAGCGGCTGGCCGGGTTCGCAGCGTTCCGGGACCTGCGTTGGGCGCAGGAAATAGACATAGGGGGTCGGGTGATCGGCGGTCGCGAATGCTTCCGCGGTGCCGTCCCGGGGATCGATGTGCACCGACGTCTCTCGGTCGGCCGCAACGGCGCGCGGGTCAGCCGACCAGCCATCGCGCATCAGCCGGGCGAGCAGCGTGACGGTCCGGCCAATGCGGTCGCGTTCCTGCAGATGCTGGTCGGTCAGCACGCCGCGCAGGTCCGGCAGGACCAGCAGGGCCCGTTCCAGCGTCAAATCGGGCGCGTAGGGGTCTGCGAGCGCCACCGCACTCGTCAGGCTCTCGAACATCGACGAGTAAACGAATCCCCCGAGTATTGCCATGCCGGCGCTGGTGCCGCCGATCGGGGCGGGCTTGGCGGCCACGAAGTTGATGGCCTCCTGCACCGGCGTGCCCTTCCAGAACTTGACGTAGCGCGACTGATCGCCGCCGGCGATGAAGAGCGCCTCGGCGTTGCGGATCGTTTCGATGACGAACGGATCGGCGCTGGCGGTGCGGTCTTCGAAGACGATGGTCGCAACCGAGTCGCACTGGCACAGGGCGAAGATGTAGGCGTTGTAGTCGTCGCCTCCCGAGGCCCGCAGCACGACGAAATCGCCGCCGCCGCCCGCAGAACCCATCTGGATGTAGTTTGCGTCCACGTCATCGCCGCCGCCCTGCAGCACCCACAGGCCGCGGGTCGGACGGACCACGTCGGCCGCGTTGCCGATCAGGTAGTGCTTGAATGCCTCGCGTTCCCGGGTCGCTTCGGCCACGCAACCGGGTAGCAGGCCGATCACGACGGCGAGCGAGGCAAGACTGCCAAGCGGGTTTCGGGTGGCCTTGCTCAACGTCATTGGCTCTGGATGACCTTGGCCTGGGATTCCGGGTCTCGAATTGACTATCCTAAGTCATGTCTCCAGATCAACGTGCACAGTTCGAGCGGGATGGATTCCTCGTGCTGCCGGACTTCGTCGCGGCCGATCGCTGCCTCGAACTACGCCAGCGGGCAATGGAACTGGCGCGGATCCACGTGCCGGCGCCGGAGAAAGCCACGATCTTTACGGCCGACGGCAAGCCGCTGCACGCGAGCGACGAATACTTCCTGACCAGCGGCGAAGCGATCCGGTGCTTCTTCGAGAAGGACGCGTTCGACGGCAACGGCAGGTTGCGCACCGATGCGCACCTGTGCCTCAACAAGCTCGGCCATGCCATGCATGACCTCGATCCCGTATTCGACGAGTTCAGCCGCACGCCCGAACTGGCTGCGCTCGCGCGGGACATCGGCATGCAGGAGCCTTTGCTGCTCCAGTCCATGTACATCTTCAAACAGCCGCGCATCGGTGGTGAAGTGACATGCCACACCGACCACACCTACCTGTGGACCGAACCGCAAAGCGTCGTTGGCTTCTGGTTCGCGATCGATGACGCGACCACCGAAAACGGCTGCATGTGGGCGCTGCCCGGCGGACACCGCCTGCCGGTCAAGGGCCGCTCGCGGCTCAATGCGTCGCGCACCGCCGCGGTGCTGGAGGTCCTGGACCGCGAGCCTTATCCGACCGCGGGCCTCGTCGCACTCGAGGCGAAGCGCGGCACGCTGGTACTGCTGCACGGCGCGATTCCACACCGGTCCGGCGCAAATCTGAGCGAAAAGCCCCGGCACGCCTATACGATTCACGCGATCGATGGCGTGGCCGACTACCTTCCCGATAACTGGCTGCAACGCCCGACGCTTGCATTGCGTGGGTTTACCGGTAACTGAACCATGAAACATTTCATTGCGGCAATCCTGCTGGCCCTGCCGGGCGCTGCCTTGGCAACCGAGGAGATGCGGATCCAGCCCGAAGTGCAGCGCCTGCGCCAGATGGCCGCGCGCCTGGCGCCGGTGGACATCGAGGTAGACCTCTCGGGCCTGCCTGCGAATGAGCGCCAGGCGCTCGCGCACCTGATCCGGGCGGCGCGCATCGTGGATGCACTCTTCCTGCGCCAGGCCTGGGCCGGAAATGAGGCACTGCTGCTGAAGCTGCTGGAAGACAAGACGCTGCTCGGCCAGACGCGGCTCGACTATTTCCTGGTCAACAAGGGACCGTGGTCACGGCTCGACAACGATGCCGTGTTCATCGCGGGCAGCCCGGAAAAGCCGGCGGGCGCGAACTATTACCCAGCCGGCGCGACGCAAGCCGAGGTGGAATCCTGGCTCGCCGGCCTGGCACCCGCCGAGCGCGTCGCGGCGACCGGTTTCTTCACGACCATCCGGCGCGATACGAGCGGCCGGTTCACGACGGTTCCCTACAGCCTTGAGTACCAGGGCGAACTCGCCGAGATGGCGCAACACTTGCGTGCGGCGGCTGCGACGACGAGGCAGCCGACCTTGAAGGCATTCCTCGAGTCACGCGCGGCGGCGCTGCTGTCGAACGACTACTACGCGAGCGATGTCGCGTGGATGCAACTCGATTCGTCCATCGAGCCGACCATCGGTCCGTACGAGGTCTACGAAGACGAGTGGTTCAACTACAAGGCGGCTTTCGAGGCATTCATCACCGTGCGTGACGATGCCGAGACGGCCAAGCTCGAGCGCTTCGGCAAGGAACTGCAGTGGCTCGAGGACCGCCTGCCATTTGATGCGCGCTATCGGCGCAAGCAGCTCGGCGGCATGGCGCCGATGCGCGTGGTCAATGTCGTGTTTTCCGCCGGCGACGGCAATCACGACGTGCAGACCGCCGCATACAACCTGCCGAATGACGAACGCATCGTCAGCGAGATGGGTTCCAAGCGGATGATGCTGAAGAACAACCAGCAGGCAAAGTTTGATCACGCGCTGCTGCCGATCTCCAAGGTTGCGCTGACGCCCATTGATCAGCCGCATGTGAGCTTTGATGCATTCTTCACTCACATCCTGATGCACGAAGTGATGCACGGCCTTGGGCCGACCAATACCGGGCCCGGCGGCACGGGCGGCGGCGTGCGCCAGGCGCTCAAGGATCTATACAGCACGGTCGAGGAAGCCAAGGCGGATATTTCCGGGCTGTGGGCACTGCAACAGTTGATGGACAAGGGCGTGCTGAACAAGGCCGATGAACGCGCGATGTACACGACGTTTCTCGCGTCGGCATTCCGCACGCTGCGCTTCGGCATGAGCGATGCGCACGCGCGGGGCATGGCGCTGCAGGTGAACTACCTGCTCGATGCGCGCGGCTTTCGCGTCAACGCGGATGGCACCTTCAGCGTGGACCTGCGGCGTGCAAAGCGGGGCGCCAGGGAACTCACGCGCGAGCTGCTGACGCTGCAGGCGACCGGCGATTACGCTGCAACGAAGCGACTGCTCGATCGGCAGGTCGTGATCCGTCCCGAAGTGCACGCCGTGCTCGACCGCCTGGACGACGTGGCGGTGGATATCCGGCCGCACTTCGTGACCGCGGAGGCACTGGAGCGGGAGCTGCCCTAAGTCGCAAAGCGCACCGACCGTGGAAACGCGGGGCTGGTCCACTGCTGGCAAGCATTGCGCCAGGGGAGTGTCGAACTATGCGCCGACTGCCATACATCCTGTGCGGCCTGATCGTCGCCGCCAGCGCTTCCGGGGCGACCCTCGAAGACGCCGCTGAATTGTTCAACGCTGGGAAGTGGGCACAAGCCGCGGCCGCGTACCAGGAGGTCGTTGACCGGGAGCCGGCCAACGCGCTGGCCTTGATCCGGCTCGCGCGGTCCCATGCTGCGAATGGCGACGCGACCAAGGCACTTGCGGCACTGCAGGCCTGGATCGCGACGGGCAATGGCTCTTACCAGGTGGCGATGAGGGTGCCCGAACTGCAAGCGCTGCACGCGAATCCTCAGTTCCTGGGAATGGTGGAGCCTTTGATGCCGTGCAACACACCCGAGTACCGTCAGTTCGATTTCTGGCTCGGCGACTGGGATGTGACCTCGCCGGCTTCGCCCGGCAGCGTCAGCCACAACCGGATCACGAGCATCAACGACGGCTGCACCCTGCGCGAGGAATACACGACGCCGACGGGCTTTGCGGGCAGCAGCCTCAATTTCTACGACTCGGTCCGCAAGGTCTGGCACCAGACCTGGATCGATAACCAGGGTGGCGCCCTGTATCTGGATGGCGCATTCAACGGCCAGTCGATGGTGCTCGCGACGAGCACGGATCCACAGAATGTCCAGCGCATTACCTGGACCGCGCTGGACGACGGGCGCGTGCAGCAGCACTGGGAAGCGACCACGGACAGCGGCCAGACCTGGACTACCGTCTTCGACGGCTATTACGAAAAGCGCAAAAAAACTTGATTGCAGGTGAGACTTTGGGCCGTTTGGTGACAGAAGGCTCTATGGGACCCACGACATTTTTGCCTGGGCCCACTGGAGCCTTACATGCCTCGCAGGGTCTTCCTGAGCTACCACCACCGTCTGGACGCCTACCGCGCTATCCAGATCCGTGAATCGGGTCTGATCGAACCAACCGATCTTGCATCGGATCACGTCTGGGCTTGCATCTCGCGGGCCGGCGACTCGGCCGTCCGGCGCTGGATTGACGAACAGATGAGCGAGGCCGACTGCGTCATCGTGCTGATCGGCCAGATCAGTACGGGCCGCCAGTGGATCGACTACGAAATCCAAAGAGCCTGGCGCGAGGGCCGCGGCCTGCTCGGGGTCCACATCCACAACCTGAAGAACCACTACGGCAGCCAGACTTCCAAGGGTCCGAATCCGTTTGCCGATCTCGCGCCGGACGGCGTGCGTGGGGTGCTGGAGGGCAGCGTCAGGTGCTACGACCCGCCATACCTGACGAGCAGCGAAGTGTTCGAATACATCCGCCATGGTCTCGCGGACTGGATCGAACGCGCGATCGCGAACCGGCGGTCCGATCAGACTTGGCCGGATACTCGCAGCGCGAAGACGATTGGCGCCGCTGGTGCGGTCGGCGGCACTGCAATCAATGTGATTCGATAGTCGCCGGGTTCGAGAGCCGCCGATTCCACACTGATCTCCGCCAGTCCATCGGCATTCAGCATGGCGGTCGTTTCCATAATGCGCAGCACAGCGCCATCCGCCACCTTTTCGAACCGGACATGCCACGCCGTCGCCGGCTCGAGACCCACATCGAAAAGCATCTGCAGGCGTGTCGGCGCACCGGTCTGCCGCCACACGACGTCGGGTTCGGTTTCAGCGCCGCGCGTGTGCTCGAATCTGAGCGACGCAACCACCAGCTCGCCCGAGCCGTCATCGAGCCTTTGAAAAAACAGGAACGAGGCCACGCCGAGCGCAACGGCCGCCAGGGAAGCGGCCAAGGCAAATCGCGGGTGCCGCCACATTGAGCGCCGGTGTGAAAGTAAGGGGGCAATTTCACCCCGGCTCTGAAGTTCGCGCAGGCCATCCCGGAGCGCTTCGGTGAGTTCGACCTCGTTCCTGAACACCACATCCTCGACAATCCGTGTCTCGACCACCAAAACCTCCGTTTCGGTCAGGCGATTCGCCAAGTACCGATCAATCAAATCACGATCTTCCAGAGGTATATCTGTCATGAGTGGCCCCAAAGTCCCACCTGAAGGTCAAATAATTGCAAATGAATAGAGGTCCGCGCGGTCGTAACGCTGGTCGATCAGGGTTCGGAATCGCTCCCGGGCGCGATAGATGACCCGCTTGTAATGGCTGGCGTGGATGCCGAGCTCGCGGCACACCTGGTCCGCGTCCTGGTCATAAAGATAGACGCGAACCAGGATTTCGCGATCCCGCAGGTGCGGGATATCCTGCAGGACCTTGCGGACCGCAGCGGCGCGCAACTGCAACTCCACGATTACTGCGGGGTCCAGCTCCGTCGCAGTCTGCTCCTCAAGCGTTGTCTGGTGGCCGGTCACTGTCCGCTGCCTTCTCGCGGTGCGGCGATTCGCGATCACGAGATTGCGCGCGGTTTGCGCCAGAAACGATGCGAGCCGCGTCGGGTCCTCGAGCGGCCGGCGCCGCAGCCGCTCGAGGACGATGCGAAAAGTCTCGTTGCACAAGTCGTCGGCCAGCGCCAGGTCGCGCAGCTCCTTGCGCAGCAGGAACAGGACCCCGTCGCGCAGCTTGGCCAGCGTTGGATCGGAGGCGAAGCCCGACGCGCCAGCCGACGACTCGGTCTCGGTGTCCGGCATTGCCTCAGAAGTCCACTCCGTGCGTCCCGCCATGCGATTGCGAAAGTGAAATGATACGGCGCCGCTCACCAATCAGATTGAGCGCGAAGTAGAGCATGCCTACCTTGCCGCCGAATTCCGCGCAGAGCGTGCCATCCATTAGCTTGCCCACCTCGAATTCACCGTGTTTCTCCGTACTGATCGCAAGCTTCTTCGGCTGGTTCATCGGCGCCATGAGCTCTGGGCTCGGCAGGTACCAGTAGCTGCCAAAAGCATCTTTCGAAATCTCAAATGTGCCCCCCAGCGGCAATCCTTCTTTCCAGGGCTGCGGTGTCCCATGATGCGGCTCGTCATAAATGATTACGATCCACCGTCCGATAAAACGATCTGCGTCCATCGTTACTCCCTTGGTCGTTTGAGTTTGTTACTGCGGTCAATCGGCTCCACGGAAATCAGCTGAAAACCTGCCCAATAGTAGGGGTCCGACCACTTAGGCTGCCGGCGCACCGCATCCTGTGCCAGTTGCAGCGCAACCGAGGCATCCTGTCCGTTCGCAAGCAGATGACGATAAAACTCGCGCATCAGGACGGCGGTCGAGGAATCCGGAACCTGCCAGAGGGTTGCGACGACCGAGTGTGCACCCGCTTGGAGGAATGCCTGGGAAAGCCCGAGCGGACCTTCACCCGCGATTTCGCGCCCGACTGCAGTGTCGCAACCGCTCAGGACGACGAGGTCCGCATTGAGTTGCCACCTGCTAATGTCGTGCAGCCGCAGTGCGCCATCGACCGGTTTCCCAGCTGCATCCCAGCGCGATAGCGCGAGCATCGCAAGGGCGGGGTCGCGGCTGTCCGCGATCGCGTGGGTTGCGAAGTGAATTATCCGGAACCGCTCCAGTGACGCCGATTCGACGCGGTTCCGCGTCGCGTCAAGACCGATAAGGGACAGGATTCCGGAATCTGCGCGTGCGAGTCCGGCGATCTCACGCGCTTCCATAGCGGCAGAAGGCAACCGCCGCATCGAATTGAGATCGCGCGCGGCGCGGGTCAGAATCGGGTTGCTTGCCGCCGTTTCGGGCAGCTTCGAGGCAGCCGTCTTTCCGAGCCGCGGGTCATCGTGCGTAAATACCGGATCCGCCACGACTGCGAGCAGCATTTCCGGAGCGACATGCCGCCGCCGGTCATCGAGTTGCGCAGCGAGCAGTGACGGAATCACGATGGCACTTCCAGGCTCGAGGTCCGGCCAGGTCTGGCGCGCCAGCAATGCCATTGGTACCAGGTGCAGTGCGCCATCCGGAACGATCTGCAGTCGTTGCGGATGCGCCGACGCCGCAAGTGGCGCAAACACAATGCGCGCAAGTGATCTGCTAAGCGCGTAGCGATCTGCCGGAGCGGCGGAGGGCGACTGCCAGGATTGGTGCAGCTGGCGGGCCAGTGAGTCCAGTTGATCGAGATCGCGCAGTTCGTGTGCAACTACGCGTCCGTTCCGCACTTCAAACAGCCAACCGTGCCGGTCCCCGATGAAATACTCTGCGATCCAGATGTCATCCGGAACATTCCGCGCCGGGTCCGCGGCAATCGCGCCCACGGCATCCGTGGGCCGCGATTGCCGCTTCGCAATGCGGCCCTCGATCAATGTGGCTTCAGTCCGCAGCAGCGCGATGTCCTTCTCGAGTGCCGCGATCCGTTCGCCATCCTGCTGTGCGCCGTCGAGCAGGCGTTCCTGTCGGTGGCGCTTACCTGCCAGCAACTTGTAGATTTCACGGCGTCTCACCAGCCATTCTGCCGGAATGCCGCGCGTTGCAAATCCAATGGTCGAATCGTCGGTCAGGAGATGCGCGCGGGACCGATCGCTGGTCACGAACGCGGCCTGCAACAGGCGTTGCGCATCCTGCATGTCCCCGTGCTTGCGCGCGGACCCGGCACTCCACAGCAGCGCGGCGATGCGAAGCTCGGCCGCCCCGCGGTAACTGGAGCGGAACGCGGCGCGCCCCTCGGCCTGCGTACCCGCGATGCCTACTCTTTCAAACATGCCGAGCGCCGCGTTGGCATCTGCCAGCACGGCACTCATATCGCCCAGCAGGAACTTCGCTTCGGCACGACGCTGCAATGTGCGGGCCTGCTCGAACTCGGACCCGTTCATTTCGTGAACGGCGATTGCACCGAGAAATGCACGGTCCGATGCGGACCAGTCGCCCTGCAGTGATTCGAGCGTACCGAGTTCTGTCAATGCCAGGCCGCGGTGGCGACTCGACTCCGGCAGTTGCAGCGCCATAATCTCATTCAATACGCCTCGAGCCTGTTCGCGCTGATTTGCCGCGAGGTGATCCTGTACCAGCGCCAGCAGGGTTCTGGCGCGATCGAGCGGGGACTGGACCAATCCTGCAGCCTGGCGATGCAATTCAATCGCGGCGGCGAGGTTACTTGCCTCGCGCTCAATGTGGCCGAGGGCGACCA
>JANNTO010000126.1:0-8307 GCA_031403675.1 Gammaproteobacteria bacterium
ACGCCTGTACTGAAAGCGGCGCATCGCTGAACCCCTGATTCGCACTCATCGCCTTGATGTGAAATTCGGCAGCACTGGTCCGGTCCTCGTAGCGCAACGTCACCGGGCCGCTTGGCATCTGCTCAAATCCGACGACTAGGACGCAATCGGCCGCTTCACACTGGATCTTCTCGCGCGCCAGGAGCACTGCGGAGGATCCGGTGGCGCAGAGGTTATTGACGTTGAAGATCGGAATGCCGGTCACGCCGACCTCGTAGATCGTCCGCTGACCGCTGGCGCTGTCGCCGAAGGTGTAGCCTGCGATCGCGGCTTGAACCTGCGTGAACTCCAGCCCTGCGTCGGCGAGCGCCGCGCGAATGGCCATCGCGCCCATCTCGCTGTACGGCGCGCTGGTACCCGGCTTGACGAAGGGGGTCATGCCGACCCCAACGACGAATACGTCCCTGGTCATACTTCATCCTTCTGAAGGTCCGCAGCGAAAGCCTCCTGGGTATCCCGCGGGTGGGTTGAAGTTCCGAAATCACTGATCGTTGCGTATTTTGCGGCCACGATCTCGGGCGTGAGACTGTGTGAGGGCACGCGGATGCCGACCGAGCGCTCCCAGCGATATTTGCGTACGCGCCCGGCCAGCGCCTCCCATAACTCGCCCGTGTCGGTGCAGCTCGCGTGACAAAGGTAGGCGGCGACCGGGCTAACCGCTTCCGGTGGCAGACGCGCCGAAATCTCCGGCGGGGCCGTGGAGTCGGTCATGCGTGATGCGGCAGCCGGTGCCAGCACATTGACGAGAATGTTGCGCGAGCGGCCTTCGATGGCGAGTGCGCGCGCAAGCCCGTACAGTGCCATTTTTGCCGCGCAATAGTTGGCCTGACCATGGTTGCCGTAGATGCCCGATGCGGAGCCGATCATCATCACCCGGCCGTAGTTGCGCTCGCGCAGAATCGGCCACACGGCACGCGTGACCCGATAAGCACCGAGCACATGCACCCGGTAGACGGAGTCCCAATCCTCCTCGGTCATTTTGTGGAAACTAATGTCTCGAATGATTCCGGCGTTGTTGATGAGCCCATCGATGCGACCGAAGTGGCTCATCGCCGCATCGACGATACGTGCGCCCTGTTCGACGGACTCAGTGGACGCCACCGCTGCGCCGCCATCGGCGACGATCTGCTGAACCAGCGCGTGCGCCACGCTCTCATCGACGCCACTTCCAGCGAGCGAGGCGCCGACGTCATTTACCACCACTTTCGCCCCGCGTGAGGCCAGCAGTCGCGAATACGCGGCGCCCAGGCCCCGGCCACCTCCGGTTACGATGAACACCTGATCGTCAAAGCGTAGTGGCACGTCCACTGGGTCTCCCTTCGTATTAAATAGCACTTGCATGGTATTTATACCATGCCCGGCCGGCGAATGTCCTGACTCAGAAAGTGACTGGCGTGCCACGCCCCTGGCGCCGCGCCTCCTGCAGAACGTCACCGGCGGCGAACAGGTCCTGCGCCGGGATGCCGAGTGATTTGTACAGGGTGATTTCTTCGGCCGTTTGCCGGCCGGGTCGGGATCCGAGCAGCACCTCGCCCAACTCACCGGCGATGTGGCCATCGGCAATTAACCCTTCGCTGATAGCGCGCCGGTATTCGGCTGCATTGAGTTGAGCCATGTCTCGCTGATCCACATAGAAGCGCACGCGCGGCACCACTGCGGCGTCGACTTCGGCAGCCGCTGCGGTGCTCGCTCCCACCGCGTTGATGTGCATACCCGGCTCGATCATCGACTCGTGCAGGATCGGTTCACTCGAGGCGGTGACGCAGCAAACGATTGTTGCACCCATCAGCGCCTCTGCTACCGTCCGTACGGCGCGAACGGGAATCACGTGGGTTGTGCTCGTACGCTCGGCAAATGCCTGCGACTTGTTCGGGCTTCGACCCCAAATACGCACCTCGCGCAGTTCTCTGACAAGACGGATGGCCGCAAGATGGCGGAACGCCTGTTCACCGGTACCCAGTATTGCCAGTATTGAGGGGGCATCTTTCGACAGCGCCTTGGTCGCAACGGCACTCACCGCCGCCGTGCGCTGCGCGGTGATCTCGAAGCCATCTAGTATCGCAGTGGGTGATCCGGTTTCCGGATCAAACAGCAGCACGAAGCCCTGATGACTCGGCAATCCCGTGCTGTGATTGTTCGGAAACACAGACATGAGCTTGGCGCCGAGCACGGGTGCGGCATAGGCGTGACCGATCATTGCGCCGAAGAAATTGATTGAGTTCTGCAGTCGCATGGCGAGCCGCGGCGGCTGCACCACGCGGCCGGCGCTCGTTTCGCGCATCGCCCGCTCCATCAGCGGAATGCAGCGCGACATCGGCAGAAGGGCGCGGACGTCTTCGCGACCAATGAGCAGCATGGGTGCCACACTCACTGCCGAATTCCCGTTCTCATTGCCTGCCAGATGACATACAATTCCGTTGCAACGTATCTGTACGGATCATAGGAGCTGGACCGCGTAATGTCGACTCACGCGCCGCTGGCAAAGCAATTCTCGGATGCCGAAGTGCTGTCCGCCTTCGTCGTCGGTCAAAGTCCAGGCCGCCTTGAGATTCGAGAATCTTGGGGTCAGATGATGAGCGGCTCGCCGCCCGACTTCGGTTTCCCATTTCTCGCGGGCAGTCAGGCCAAGATGTATACGGCCGCGTGCGTCGCGCTGCTGGTAAAATCGCGAGCCGTGGCAGTCGATGAGCCGGTTCGTCGTCACGTTTCCGCATGCCCTGACGGCATTGACGTGCTCGCTTTGCTCACCCACACGTCAGGTCTGGGCGATCACGTAGTTGCGTTGCTTCAGGCGAACCGTGACGCCGCGCCCGGCATTTCGTCCTCCTCCGATCTCGTCGCCCTTGCACAACGCGCCGCTGCAACGCACGGCAGGGGCACGTTCGCCTATAGCAACACGGGATACTTGTTGCTCGCCTTGCTCGTTGAGCACGTCAGCGGCGAGCCGTTGGCAACGTTTGCCGCGCGACGCATCTTCGAACCGCTCGGCATGCACCACACCCGATTCATCGATGGGGAGACACGCAGCGCGTGGCCGCTGCTGCAGCGCCTCGACCAGCGCCTATCGGCCGATGGGTGTGCGCGCATGGGTGCGTTCCAATTGCTGGCGCTCGCACACGGCAGCGGGAACCTCATAACCACGCTTGACGATTGCATTCTGTTCGGGCGCGCATTGACCGCGGGCGCCGAGCGTTTCGAGCTACAGCTACCGGATCTGCAGGATCGCGGCCTCGAGCTTGTGTCAGTGAATGAGCGGCAGGTCTGGGGTCATCGCGCGCACTTCCTGGCCGTCAGTTCCGGAACGCTTATCGAACCCGGAGCGGGCAGTGTTGCTGCTTACGTCGTGTATCATCGCTGTCGACCTGACCTCAAACCCAGTCGCGCCCTGCTGCTGACCTGTGAGCTACTCGCAGAGCGGGCGTTTGGCGATGAAGAGCCTTCGTAAAGTGCGCGCATTCATTGCGGCCCTCGCGACCGAAACCAATGTGTTCTCACCGCTGCCCGGCACGATGCGAGGCTTCGAGGAGGGCGTGCTCTTTCACGGAGATGCAACGGCCCATTGCGTGACCCTGTTCACCGAGCCCCTGCATGTGTGGCGTCGGTGCGCCGAGAGCGATGGCACGCAGGTGATCGAAAGCCTTGCGGCAATGGCGCAACCCTCCGGGCCCGTGTCTCGCGTTGCATACCTGCAGTTACGCGATGAGCTGCTCCGAGACCTGCGCGCGGCATTGCCCGTAGACATTGTCCTGTTGATGCTGCATGGGGCGATGAGGGCGCAGGGCACCGAGAATTGCGAGGCCGATATCGTCGGCCGCGTACGAGTGATTGCGGGCGAGGGCTGTCGGATTGGCGTGCTGCTGGACCTGCACGCGAGCGTGAACCGTGTGCTTCTAGAGCAAGGCGACATCGTTACTTGCTGCCATCTGTATCCACACACGGACTTTGCCGAGCGCGCACGTCGCCTGTATCGAGTGATCCGCGATACACGTAATGCTCAGGTCGCTCCAGTCGTGGCGCACACGCGCATCGACATGCTGGGCTTCTATCCGACGACTACGCCGGCCATGCAGGCGCTGGTCGAACGCATGCGCCTGCTGGAGGAGCAGCCCCGAATGCTTGCCGTGTCGCTGGTGCACGGATTTCCCTGGTCCGATACGCGGGACACCGGTGCCGGCGTGATTGTCGTGACAGATGACGATGGTGAATTGGCGGCGACAACCGCAAACGGGCTGGCAGAGGAGTTTATTGGCGCGCGTCACGCCACCCCCGAGTTGCTCGAGGTGGACGGAGCAATCAATCAGGCGCTGAGCGCGGGCGTCGCGCCGGTCGTGATCGCCGATATCTGCGACAACGCGGGCGGCGGCGCGCCGAGCGACTCAACGTTTCTGCTCGAGGCTCTGCTCGAACGCAATGTCGGCAAAGCCGCCGTCGCGCTGTTGTGGGATCCTGGAGCAGTGAACATTGCCGCCGATGCTGGTGAAGGCGCTCGGATTACTTTGCGCATTGGCGGCAAAACGGCGGTGACGTCGGGCCAGCCCCTCGATGTCGAGGCGGAAGTCGTCCGCGTACTCGACTCTGCACACCAACGCGGATTGGACGGTAATAGTCTGGATCCGCTCGGGCGCAGTGTATTGCTGCGCATCGGGCAGGTGCAGGTAGTGCTTAACTCGCGGCGTCAGCAGGTCTTCAGTCCCGATTGCTTCACGCAGTTTGGCGTGCCCCTGGCAGATCAGCGCATACTGGTCGTGAAGTCCACGCAACACTTCGCCGAACAATTTCGCGGCGTCTCTTCAAGATTCATTTACTGCAAAACGCCTGGCTGCCTTACCGTGGATTTCGGTGCGCTACCGTACCGAAATCTACGGCGGCCGATGTGGCCTCTGGACGGCGGCGAACCGCCGATCAGTAGCGCGATGATCGCGCGCCGCCCGCGGCCGTGAGATCGGCACGTTTGCCGGTGCGGGCACTCGCGCCTTCCAGCATGTTTTCGATGGTGCCGACCAGTGTGCGCAATGCCCGGTCGATGTATTGCGAGTCGCCGCGAATGTGGGTGCCGATGCTCAATGACTCGAGCGTGAGCGTGACAACCGTGCGCAGCCCGAGCAGCTGATCGGTGGGAATGGAGGAGTGGCTCCAGGCCTTGAGCCACAGCTGATCCAGATGTCGCGTCATTGTGTTGACGCGCACCTTGAGCTTCGCGTGAAACTCCGGATCGTGGCGCGAGCCAATCACGAGTTCGTAGAAGACTTGCATTTCCGGTGAGCTGAAAACATACCACAGGTGGCGGACGTAGTCGGTGGCCCAGCCCTTGCGCCTGATATTCATCACGTCGAACTGCATCAGCCGCTGAATGATTTTTTCGTACAGATACAGATTGACATCTACAAGCAGATCATTCTTGTCCCCGAACATATGCTGCGCGGCACCCCAGGTCATACCGGCGCGCTCCGCCACCCGCCGCGTCTTCAGGCCGGCGTAACCGCGATCCTGGATCTCTGCGATCGTGGCCTTGATCAGCCGATCGCGCGTCTCCGATTTTCGCTCTTCCTGTGACCTGCGTTTTCTTGGCCGGTCGACACCGCTTGCACGCGTCATGTCCAAATTCCGAAGTTTTGAATGCTTTTCCCAGAGGTAGCCGGATCATGACGTGCAACGCTCGGGTTGTCATCCCGATATCAAAACCGCTTGCGTGCTTCGATCCCAATGGTGCGTGGACGCAAAGTCGCATCCTGCGGCAGCAAGTTGCCAATGGAACCCGGCGCGAAAGTAGCCAGGACCGGGTCACTGTCGAAAATATTGCGACCGACGATTGCCGCTTCCCAGGTGTCCTTGCCTATGAGGCCAATTCGCAGATTCGTCAGGTTGTAGTGTGGCGTCCCCGGTGCGTCTTCCTCCCCCTCTTCGATGTACTGATGGTCGGCACCGATGTAGCCGGTCATCTGGGTCGAGATTGGGAACGTGTATTGGACCTGGATCGCCGTCGTGAGAAGAGTATTGCCTATCTGTTCCGCTGCTGTGGTACCAATCGCGTCCTGCGAGCGGCTGACATCGGAATAACCGATGGAACCACCGATCTGCAGGCGTTCCGTGGGCAGGAACGAAAAGGCGAGTTCGCCGCCTTTAATCGTGGCATCGCCAAAATTGCCAAGGAATCCTTCAGGGCATGTATTGTCGGGGAAATTCACGAATTCCTGGATGTCCTTCCAGTCGATGTAGTAGACAGACGTGTCAATGACCACTTTTCCGCCACGGAAGCGTCCCTTGGTTCCCAATTCATAGCTCCACAGGGTCTCAGGGTCCACCGGTCCATCGCTCAGGCCCAGCGCATCGAGGGCCGGTTGGCAAATGTCTGGCAAGGCAGAGCCCAGCGCGCTGCCGATGTTGAAGCCCTGGGCGGCGTTCGCGTAGATCATGACGTCGTCGGAAACGTCCGCCTTGGCGTTAAAGCGCACGATGACGTCGGAATCCGAGGTCTTGCCGGAGCTGGTCTCGAAGCCCTGGAACAGAAAGCCGTCGGTCGTTCGGGTTTCCTTGATATCAAACTCGAAATACCGCAGACCTGCCGTGAGCTCAAGTCTGGGCACCGGTTTGATCGAGAATTCTCCGAAGAAAGCGAGCTGCTTGACTTCGTTGGGCAACAATTGGAAGCCCCACAGACCGCGCTCCACGCCCAAGGCGTCGAAGAGAACACCGAAATCGAACCCGCCTGAAGGGTCTAGAGCCAGGCTGATGTCAGTGATGGACTGCAGGTCGTACCAATATTGGTCGCGGCTCGTTTTCGTATCCGAATAGAAAACACCGCCCACGACGAATACCGGCTTGCTGCCGATCTCGCCGTCGAACGACAGCCGCGTCTCATGGGTGAACCCTTCCGCCGGAAATGAGTTGTTAAGCTGCTGCGGATTGGTGAAGACGCTCGGCGAAAAACCGAACAGCCCCTGCGCGAGGAATACCGTGATGTCTTCCGAGTTTATCGTATCGTCGGTGTAGTAGGTCGTAGACGACAACAACCCGAGCTTTTCGCCCGTCCATTCCAGAGTCCCGTTGTAGATCTCGAGCGACTGTGACTCGAACATTGTGCCGCGGAACGACGTTTCAAGTGGCGTGGGCTCGTCGTAGAACGCGCGTGCGCCCAGATCAATGTCTTGCAGCCATGCGCTCAGATCGACGTTGACCGACTCGCTCGGCTGGAATCGCAGCGCCACACGGGCGCCTTTGCGGTTTCCTGAATCGACGTCTTTCCGCACATTCACGCGAAAGGGCAGTACACCGCCCGACTGGTCACCGAGTCCCACTGTGGGAGGAATGTTGTCGACATAGCCGCCGAGTTCCTCATAATACCCTGTGACTCGAAGGGCGACGCGATCACTGAGCGGTACATTCACGTAGGTCTCGGCCGAGAATGAATCGCCACCGTCCTCGGTAAGAGAATAGTTCGTTGCGGCGGCGCCTGAGAATCCCGCTGTTGTAGGCTTATTGGTCACAACTTTGATTGTGCCACCCATCGAGGAATCGCCGTATAGAGTACCCTGAGGCCCGCGAAGAACTTCGATCCGCTCGACGTCGAAAAGCCGAACATCAGTCACCGGTAGCGGAGTTTCGTCCAAGTAGTAATTGGTACGGCCCTGTACGGCGCGCAAGGTTACGTCTTCGGCACCGCGGTAGCCAATGATGCCAACCTGCTCGAAGGTGAGGCCAGGCACACGCACGGCGTAATCGGCAAAGCTGTCAATGTTCTGGCGCTCCATCTCCTGTTCGGTGATCACGGAGATGCTGACCGGCGTCTCAAGGAGGGGTTGCTCACGTCGTTGCGCGGTGACATACACCTCATCCAGTTCGTTTTGGTCGCCCGGACCCTGAGCCAGGGCCATCGGCACGGCGGCAACCCAGAGTGCTGTCGCGCAGCCGCAACGGCTTACTGCACGATCGATCCCGGTGAAGTGTTGTTGTGTCAGCATTGCGATATCCCCCCGGTCGCATTAGAGGTCCCACCGAGTCTAAACATAGATTGCATGTGAATGCAATCTATTAGACCCTATGGCATGCTGGTGGTGCGATACTGTTGAGGGCTCCCATGCGCCGGATCGCGTCAACTGTTCTTTGCTGCCTGCTGGCCGTCAGTCCGCCCGCCAGCGCCTGTTCGACGTTCGCCACACAGGGCACGCACGGATTCATTGTCGGGCGCAACATGGACAACGCCCTACCGGTGGCCGGACTGGTCCTCATCAACAAGCGCGGCCTAGCAAAGTCCGAACTTCCCTGGGCGAC